>JAGALK010000064.1 GCA_017625255.1 Lachnospiraceae bacterium | reverse complement strand
GCCACCTTCTCCCTGTACGGTTTCCATAATAATCGCACAGGTTTTCTCATTTACAAGGGCTTTTACACTGTCTAAATCATTAAAATCTGCAAATCGAATGCCACCTAATAATGGTTCAAAAGCTTCCTGATAGTGCTTATTTCCGGTTACAGAAAGCGCACCAAGACTTCTTCCATGGAAAGAATGATGCATGGCAATAATTTCATGATCTGTATGCCCATCTCTTGTATAGGCATATTTTTTAGCTGCTTTAATTGCACCTTCAATAGCCTCTGTTCCGCTGTTAGTAAAGAATACCCGATCCATATCACTTGCTTTTTTAACCAGCTCTGCCGCCTTGATAATTGGCGGATTGTAATACAGATTGGAAGTATGCAAAAGCTTATCCACCTGCTCTTTTAATGCATTATTGTATTCTTCGTTGCCATAGCCTAATGCACATACTGCGATTCCCGCTGCAAAATCCAAATATTTCTTTCCGTTTACATCATAAAGATATACATCTTTTCCAGTTTCTAAAACAACACCATAACGATTATAAGTGTGAAGCAGAGCTTTTTCTGCTTCTTCCATATATGCTGTACTATTCATGATAATATTTCGTCTCCTTTTCGCCTAAAATGGCTGTTCCAATTCCTTTATTTGTAAAAATTTCCAGCAACAGACAATGCGCTATACGACCATCTAAAATATGTACTCTGGAAACACCATTTTCAATAGCATCGATACAGTTATTTAATTTTGGAAGCATACCACCACCGATATAGCCATCTGATATCAGCTCTTTTGCTTCTGAAATTGGAAGTTCAGAAATCAATGTATTTTTATCAGATGGATCTTTGTACACACCTTCGATATCTGTTAAAAATGCTAATTTTTCTGCTTCTACTGCTCTGGCAATTGCACAGGCAGCATCATCCGCATTAATATTATAAGTTTCAAAGTTGTCATCCAAACCAACAGGACAAACAATCGGAAGGAAGTCTTTTTCTAATAGATCGTATAAAATCTTTGGATTAACTTCTGTGATTTCACCTACATAACCGATATCCTCTCCGTTTGAGTATTTCTTTTCTACTTTTAATAATCCGCCATCTTTTCCGCTGATACCGACTGCATTAACACCCAATTCCTGCACCATCTGTACCAAAGATTTATTCACTCTGCCAAGTACCATTTCAGCGATTTCCATAGTGGCTTCATCCGTTTTACGAAGTCCATTGACAAATACCGGTTCCATACCGGCCTTAGCAACCCATTTACTGATTTCCTTACCACCGCCATGTACAATAATCGGTTTAAAACCTACGAGCTTTAAAAGTGTCACATCCTGAATCACCTGGCGTTTTAACTCTTCATCCACCATAGCGCTTCCGCCATATTTTACTACAATAATTTTGCGGTTAAATCTCTGAATATATGGTAAGGCCTCGATTAACACCTCTGCCTTTCCCATAATCTCATGCATAATTTTATCTTCCATTTTTACTCTCCTTTGTATATCTCTTTATGATCTATAGTCTGCATTAATCTTTACATAATCATAGGTTAAATCACAGCCCCATGCGGTGGCTTCTTCATTCCCCTCATGCATATCCACATAAATAGTCACCTCATCGGCACCTAAAATCTTAGCTGCGATATCTTCATCAAATACAATTGGTGTACCCTTATCAAACACCTGTAAGCGGCCTTCCTTGCTCTCGAAGAACAATTCTACATCTCTTTCATCAAACTGTGCTCCCGAATATCCCATAGCACATAAGAATCGACCAAAGTTTGCGTCACAACCATAAATTGCAGCCTTTGATAAATTGCTTGCTACAATTGCTCTAGATAAGGTTCTTGCATCTTCCTTACTCTTGGCATTTACTACCTTTGCTTCAAAAAGCTTGCTTGCTCCTTCTCCGTCCGCTGCCATTTTCTTTGCTAAAAACTCACACACATAGTATAGTGCTTCCACAAAGGTATCATACTCTTTTCCTTTTGCTGTAATAGCATCATTTCCCGCTAGTCCGTTTGCTAAAATTAAAAGCGTATCATTAGTAGAGGTGTCTCCATCCACAGTAATCATATTAAAAGTATCCTTTACTACCTCACGCAATGCTTCCTGAAGTAAGCTCTTATCAATCGCAAGATCTGTAGCCAGAAAACTAAGCATTGTACACATATTTGGATGAATCATACCGGACCCCTTGCACATACCGCCCAAAGTTACTGTTACACCATTCACTTCAAACTCTACCGCTACTTCTTTTTCTTTGGTATCGGTTGTCATAATGGCAAGTGCCGCAT
Organism: Lachnospiraceae bacterium; assembly: GCA_017625255.1. GTDB lineage: Bacteria > Bacillota > Clostridia > Lachnospirales > Lachnospiraceae > Roseburia_B. The sequence continues at coordinate 11,362 of JAGALK010000064.1, read as the reverse complement.
TGTGTCCTGCCTCTAAGGCTTCATCCAAAGCCGGTGTCATAGCTTCCATTCCTTTACAGATTCTATCCATTGGCAACTGCATACCAATCACACCTGTAGAAGCAACCAAAACAGAATCAGATGGAATATTTAAAAGCTCTGCTGCTTTATCCGCTGTCTGCTTACAGTATGCCATTCCCTCTTCTCCTGTACAGGCATTAGCAATTCCTGCATTAATTACAACTGCCTGTGCAAATTCACTTTCTGTTACAACCTGTTTATCCCATTTTACTGGGGCAGCTTTTACCACATTGGTAGTGAATGTTCCAGCTGCTTTACATGGAGTTTTACTGAAAATCATTGCCATGTCTTTTCTGTCTTTGTATTTAATTTCGGCTGCTGTCGAAGCTGCCATAAAGCCTTTTGCTGCAGTTATACCGCCTACTATTTTTTTCATATGCTTACCCTCTACTTTTCATTGAATTTTGTAATATTTTCTTCATTTAAAGTAAAATCATAATAATTTAAATCCTCACGGAAAGTCCAGCCTACACTTCGCCAGAAACGGTTTCCTACCTCATTATCCGTAAATGCAATCAAACATACCTTATTAATTCGTTCTGCCTGTAATGCTTTCATGGCTGCTACAGCCATTTCCTTGCCTATACCATGCTTTCGATAGCTTTCATGCACGCAGACATGATAAAAACATCCCCGTCTGCCATCATGCCCACAAAGAATTGCACCAACGATTTTTCCATCTGTCTCAGCCACAATACTTGTCGTCGGATTCCTTCGGATAAATCGTTCCACACCGTCCTCAGAATCATCAATACTGCGAATACCAAAGCCCTTTATGCTCATCCAAAGGTCATAGACCTTTGGATAATCTTCTATTACCATTTCACGAATTGTATATTGCATATTTCCTCACATTCTGTCTGCTAAACTTTCTTAAACTAAGGAAACATAGGAACTAATTCTAAGCCTTCTGATTCCTTTTCACCAAATAACAAATTCATATTCTGAACTGCCTGACCGGCTGCACCTTTTACCAGATTATCTAATGCTCCCATCATGATAATTCGTCCGGTTCTTTCATCAATCACAAAATTTACATCTACATAATTGCTGCCTTCTACCCATTTAGTTTCCGGGCAAACACCTTTTTCTAATACACGAACAAATTTCTCATTCGCATAATATTTATCATAAACAGCTTTTACCTGTTCATAGGTAGGATATGCCATTGTACCATCTGCCTGCGGAATTTTTTTAAGTGACGCATATTCGGTCGCTAAAATGCCACGATTCATTGGCACAAGATGCGGTGTAAAATTCAATGTAATCTCTTTTCCTGCCGCATAGCCTAGCTGTTCTTCAATTTCCGGCGTATGTCTATGGCTTGCTACGCCATATGCTTTAATGTTTTCATTTACTTCACAATAAAGATTTGGCACTTTTGCCCCTCTTCCTGCACCGGAAGTTCCTGATTTTGCATCAATAATCAATGTATCTACATCAATGAAGCCTTCTTTTACCAAAGGATAAGCTGTTAATATAGAGCATGTAGTATAGCACCCTGGATTTGCTACTAATCTTGCTCCTTTTACTTTATCTCTGTTGATTTCACACAATCCATAAACGGCTTCTTCAATAAACTGCGGAGATTTATGTTCAATCTTATACCACTCTTCATAAATACTTACATCTTTAATACGATAGTCCGCACTTAAATCTACGATTTTCACCTGATTTAAAATTTCTTCTGTTAATATAGAAGCTAAATATCCCTGTGGTGTAGCTGTAAAAATTACATCCACCTGTTTTGCTAATTCTTCGATATTGTCATCTAAGCATGTATCTTCTACAATTTCAAACATGTTCTGATAAACTTCTGCGTATTTTTTATCTATGTAGCTTCTAGAACCAAACCATTTAATTTCTACATTTTTATGTCCCATCAAAAGGCGAACTAATTCGCCGCCTGCATATCCGGTTGCTCCAATAATTCCTACTTTAATCATACTTATCACTCTTTCTTTCTCTCATTTTTCCTGTAAAACTGCATACGACTCTATATTAGTACAAAAAAGATGGTTCGTAAAGTGTCTACAGGCAATCATTTTTATTTTCTTATGCATCTTTTGCATAATTATACATTCATATTTAATATTATGCAAGTATTTTTTTAAATTGCTGTAATTTACAACCGAAAAGAACTCAATATTTTCACGAAAACAGCATAATTTCCAACATTCACATTCGTGCATAAATTTTCACTTGCCTTTTATGATTAAGTGGTGTATATTATCTTTAACGGCAAAAAATAAAACTTTGCCAATATACAGGATATTTTACATATAAGAAAGGAAGTATTAGAATTATGAAAGAAAAAGTTATTTTGGCTTATTCCGGTGGACTTGACACCACAGCTATTATCCCATGGTTAAAAGAAAACTACGATTATGATGTAATCTGCTGTTGTATCGACTGTGGACAGGAAGAAGAATTAGACGGTCTTGAGGAAAGAGCAAAATTATCCGGAGCTACAAAATTATATATTGAAGATATTACAGACGAATTCTGTGATGAATATATTGTACCTTGCGTACAGGCTGGCGCTGTATATGAGAATAAATATTTACTTGGAACATCCATGGCTCGTCCTGGTATTGCCAAAAGATTAGTAGAAGTTGCCCGCAAAGAAGGTGCTACTGCTATCTGTCATGGTGCTACAGGTAAGGGTAATGACCAGATTCGTTTCGAGCTTGGTATTAAAGCATTAGCTCCAGACTTAAAGATTATTGCTGCATGGCGTGATAACAAATGGACAATGGATTCCCGTGAATCTGAAATTGAATACTGTAAAGCACACGGTATTGATCTTCCATTTTCTGCTGACAGCAGCTACAGCCGTGACCGTAACTTATGGCACATCAGCCATGAAGGTCTTGAATTAGAAGATCCTGCCTGCGAGCCAAACTACGATCATTTATTAGTATTAGGCGTATCTCCTGAAAAAGCTCCAGAGGAAGGCGAATATGTAACCATGACATTTGAAGCAGGTGTTCCTACTTCTGTAAATGGCAAAGAAATGAAAGTTTCCGATATCATCCGTGAATTAAACCGTCTTGGCGGCAAACATGGTGTTGGTATCGTAGATATCGTGGAAAACCGTGTAGTTGGTATGAAATCCCGTGGCGTATATGAAACTCCTGGCGGAACAATTCTTATGGAAGCTCATGCACAGTTAGAGGAATTAGTATTAGACCGTGCTACTATGGATGTTAAAAAAGATATGGGTAATAAAATGGCTCAGATTGTTTACGAAGGAAAATGGTTTACACCACTTCGTGAAGCAGTTCAGGCTTTCGTAGAATCCACACAGAAATATGTAACCGGTGAAGTTAAATTCAAGCTTTACAAAGGAAACATTATTAAGGCCGGCACTACTTCTCCATATTCCTTATACAGCGAGTCCTTAGCAAGCTTTACAACCGGTGATTTATATGACCACCATGATGCAGAAGGATTTATCACATTATTTGGACTTCCATTAAAAGTTCGTGCAATGAAAATGGCTGAGCTTGAAGAAAATAAATAGGATTTAAGATAGTGAAACCGCATGGGGTATAAGACTCATGCGGTTTCTTAGATTCATCAAATACATAATCGGACTCATCCGACCATCCGATTTTATTTTTCATCTCATCAGAAGCTATCACATTCGATAAATTATCACAGCAAAAGAAAATATCCGCTCCTATCTTTTCTACACTATCTGGAATAGATATATTTAATAATCTGCTACAATATCCAAATGCTCCAGCACCTATTTCTTTTACACTGTCCGGAATCTCTACGAATCCTAATCTTTCACACCACCAAAAAGCACTCTCTCCTATCTTTTCTACGCTGTCTGGAATATTTATGTCTGATAAATCTGTACAATACCCAAAAGCATACGCACCTATCTCTTTTACACTGTTAGGAATTACTACCCTTATTAAACCATAACATTGATAAAACGCCTTATCTTTTATACATATTACAGTATCAGGAATAACAACCTCTCCATCGTTACCGGTATATTTTATTAACTCATGATTTCTAATAACAAAATCACTTATATTATTTATTTTTCAAGTCTCCTTTCAAATTGAATCTTCTTTCTGCAAAACATTTTCTATTACAGCAATTCCTTCCCGCATCTTTGCCTCACTTAATGCCCCGTACCCAAGCACCAGTGTGGGATATTTCATAACAGGCTTCTTCTTATCCGAAATCATAAATTCTTCTAATGCGTAGATGCGGACTCCTTGCTTTTTGGCTTCTTCTACAATCTCTTCTGCTGACATTTTCGAATTTACTTCTACTAACACATGCATTCCTGCATAATCTCCATATATCTTATGCACCCAGGCTTCTTTTTTCAGCAAGGCAAGAAAAATATCATGTTTTCCTTTATATATTCCACGCATTTTATTTAAGTATCGTTCGAAATATCCTTGATTCATAAAGGCTGCCAACATTTTCTGCTGCTCTTTGGGAACTGTAGATGCATAAAATCCGCATTTCTGATAATAAACTTCCAATAAATGCTCCGGCAATACCATATAACTTACACGAATAGATGCACCTATACTTTTAGAAAAGGTTCCCATATAAATCACCTTTCCATTCCTGTCACTTCCCTGCAAGGACGGAATTGGCTTTCCTTTATATCGAAACTCGCTGTCATGGTCATCTTCTATAATATACCGATCCTCTTTTTCTGCTGCCCAATGTAACAGTTCTAACCGCCTTTTCATAGGCATAACCATGCCCATTGGGAATTGACGGGATGGCATGGTATAAATAATATCCGGTTTCGCCACCCGAATTTCTTCTATGGACAGTCCGTTTTCATCGCTTCCAACTGCTAACATGGTATACTCCATACTTTGTAATGTCCGATAAGCCTGTAAGTAGGTAGGATTTTCAATTGCCACACTTCTGCCACTGCCTAAGACCTGTGCCAAAAGAATCAGTAAGTATTCATTTCCAGCTCCCACAATAATCTGATCCGGTATACAATTTACACCTCTGGCATGATAGATATAATTGCAAATTGCTTCTCGCAATTCTATTTCTCCTGCGGCTTCTCCGGCTAAGAATAAATCAGGATTATTTTCTGCCAAAATTTCCTTTGACAGTTTACGCCATGCATTATATGGAAAATACTGCATTTCATTTTGATTTGGCGAAAATACGATTTTATAACTCTGCTGTTGCTTTTTCCTGATAGAATATTCTTTCTCTTTATTTTCCCTTTCTATATGAATATGATATAGCTTAGATATATCACTGACAAAATATCCCCGACAAGGTTCTGACTCAATATAGCCTTCGGACAAAAGCTGCTCATAGGCAAGCTCTACCGTACTTCTTGACACTTGCAAATACTTAGACAAAAAACGAGTAGACGGTAATTTTTCCCCATAGGAAATCTTACCGTCTGCAATGTTTTCTCTTATATAGGTATAAATCTGTTCGTAAAGAGGCTTTTTTGAATCATTTTCCAAATGAATCATTAGCTCAAACATCTTTTACTTACCTGCATTTTTCTTTATTTCTGTTATAATGTATTCCTTTAACTCTAAAGCGCGGTCTTTGATTCTTCGATCTGCATTCGAAGAAGTAATAATATTACTTACAGACTTGGATGCATAAGAAAATTCTTTAAAATGACATGCAATAGCAGCTAACATATAATCCATAGTATGAGAATCCATACCGCACATTGGAAAATCTTCTTTTGCCATAGCCTTCTGAAAACCATCATAGGCTTCTCTATAAAACTGCTCCTGAAGCTCTCTAATTTCTGCTTTTTTTGCCTTTTCTTCGTCTGTTGTTTCCGGCATTTCATCCGCCATAGAACGATACAACCATGAAATCTTCAGACAGGTATACGCTTTTTCGCTGGTCTTTCCATGCTTAATCATTGCATTATACAAAGCTAATTTATAGCGAGAAATTGCCAGTTCGTAGCTGTATGTCTCTGGCTGATCTAAGGTAGTTGGTGCATAATTGGCACATACAGCTTCCTTTATCAATGCAATCTGTCCCTTAGTCAGATGCTCAAAATAACGGCTCATTGCTGCATATCCGCAATATGGGCAGGAATATACATCATACTTCAATGTATCAATAAACTGAAAACGCGGACGAAGGTCAAAATCCGGCTGCAATCTCTTCACCCTTGCATTTTTTACAGTTTTTACATCAAATACCTTTTCACATACAGTACAGCGGATATGTCTTGTAAGCAAAAAATCTGTTTCCGGCTGAACCTTTTCTACATACTCTTTTACAACAGGTGCTTTTTTTACTTCATTTTCTTCTTTTTCTACTCTTTTTCTTTCTTCATCAGCAAAAATATCTTTTCCACCTGCTTCTGCAGTTATACCAAACTGCTCAAGTCCTGATAATAAATTCATTACTTCCCCTCCATATACCAGCTTCTACAGCATTATGCTGTAGGAAGCTTATAAGAACTCTTTAGTGAAACAATTCTGTTAAATACCAGTTTCTCTTCTGTTGAATCCTTTGCATCCACACAGAAATATCCCTGTCTTACAAACTGGAAGCTGTCATACGCTTTTGCATCTGCTGCAAATGGTTCTACATAACAATCCTTTAAAATTGTTAATGAATTTGGATTCAAATTCAGACTTCCATCTTCATTATACACGCCAAGTTCTTCGTCTACAATATTTTCATACAAACGAATTTCTGCTTTTTTTGCATATGGTGCCGGTACCCAATGAATCGTTCCCTTTACTTTTCTTCCATCCGGGCTGTTACCGCCCTTGCTTTCCGGATCATAAGTACAATGAATTTCTATTACCTTACCATTTTCATCCTTAACATAGCTGTTACAGGTTACAAAATATGCCTGCATCAGACGAACCTCATTGCCCGGGAACATACGGAAATATTTCTTTGGCGGTTCTTCCATAAAGTCCTCCCGGTCAATATATAATTCACGACAAAACGGAACAGTATGAGTACCTAATTCATCATTTTCCATATTGTTTACAATGGTAAGCTCTTCTACCTGACCTTCCGGATAATTGTCAATAATCACCTTAATCGGATCTAAGACTGCCATTGCACGGGATTTTTTCATTTTTAAATCTTCACGGATACAATACTCAAGCATTGCATAATCTACAGAACTGTTACTCTTAGAAATTCCGCAAAGCTCTACAAATTTACGAATAGATTCCGGTGTGAATCCTCTTCTTCTAAGTGCTGCAATAGAAACCAAACGAGGATCATCCCAACCATCAACGATTCCTTCTTCTACTAACCGTTTGATATAGCGTTTACCAGTTACTACATTTGTTAAGTATAATTTTGCAAATTCAATCTGTTTTGGCGGATTTTCATATCCTACTTCTCTTACCACCCAGTCATATAACGGTCTGTGGTCTTCAAATTCCAAAGTACAAATTGAATGGGTAATTCCTTCAATAGCATCCTCAATTGGATGTGCAAAGTCATACATTGGATAAATACACCACTTATCTCCTGTATTGTGATGATGCATATGTGCTACACGATAAATAATCGGATCACGCATATTAATATTCGGGGATGACATATCAATTCTGGCACGAAGAACCTTTTCTCCATCCTGATATTTGCCGTTTTTCATTTCTTCAAATAACTGCAGGTTTTCTTCGATGCTTCTGCCTGTATATGGATCTTCTTTTCCCGGTTCAGTTAATGTGCCTCTATATTCACGAATTTGCTCTGCATTTAAATCAGAAACATACGCTTTTCCTTTTTTGATTAATTTCACAGCAGCTTCATACATCTGATCAAAATAATCTGACGCAAAGAAAAGTCTGTCTTCCCAATTAGCGCCTAACCACTCCACATCTGCTTTGATAGATTCTACGAACTCTGTCTTTTCTTTTGTCGGATTTGTATCGTCAAATCGTAAATTAAATTTACCATTGTATTGTTCTGCTAAACCAGAATTTAAAATAATGGACTTTGCATGTCCGATATGCAGATATCCATTTGGCTCCGGTGGAAATCTGGTGTGTACGGTTTTGCAGTGTCCTTCTGCAAGATCTTTGTCAATAATCTGCTCTATAAAATTTCTGGATTCTACTTCATGTTCCATAATATCTTCTCGCCCTTTCTGTTCCTTAATCTAAGCATACATCTTATTATACATAGAAACCCATCGGAAAACAAGCTAATTTTACATCTCAATCAAGTCTTTTATGACTTCTCCTGCAATAATCAAACCCGCTACAGATGGCACAAAGGCAAGACTTCCCGGTGTCTGTCTGCGCCCTGTATCTTCTTTTGATTCTGCTGGTGTCATTGCTTTTTCCTTTGAATAAACCACTTTTAAATGCTCGATGCCTCTTTTTTTCAATTCCCGGCGCATAACCCTTGCCAGGGGACAAACCGATGTTTTTGAGATATCGGTTACTTCAAAAGCAGATGCATCCATTTTATTCCCGGCTCCCATGGCACTAATCATTGGCACCCCGGCTGCTTTTGCCTGTTCTGCCAATCCAAGCTTACCAGTTACTGTATCAATAGCATCTACAACATAGTCATATTGCGTAAAATCAAATTCTCCTGCCGTTTCAGGAAGATAAAATGTACGATAAACATTTACTTTCGCATTAGGATTGATATCTAAAACTCTTTCCTTTGCTACATCTACCTTATATTGCCCGATTGTCTTATGTGTAGCAATAATCTGTCTGTTTATATTCGATACAGCCACTGTATCATTATCAATCAAATCCAATGTACCAATTCCACTTCTCGCCAATGCTTCTACCGTATAGCCACCGACACCGCCTACACCAAATACGGCTACTCTTGCCTGTGAAAGCCGTTCTAAATTCTCCTGTCCTATTAATAATTCTGTCCTCGAAAACTGGTTTTCCATGATTTCTACCTCTTTTTTTGTAAAATTGCAAGCAATTCTTCTGCCCTTTTATCCCACGAATACTCTGCTTTTGCTTTATTATAAGCATTTTCTGTTATTTTTTGTATTTTATCCGGATTTTGATATACCTGATATATTTTCTCCGGCAAAGTATCTATATCCTTATAGTCGTAAAAAATGACCTCCTGTTCATTCTTTAGCTGACTTGCTGCAAATTTCCCATATTCTGTAAAACATAATGTACGATTTTGCATAGCAATATATACTCTGTCATGCAATCCCCCATGAAATTCCGGAGTTGTATTTAACAGCATTTTTGCATTTGCCATCATCTGTATGGCTGCTGCATAGCCTATACCAGAATAAACAGATATATGCGACTTGTCTAATTCCATCAATTCATCCCAGCCATGTCCGATAATCGTAAATGGTATTCCCGATTTTGCTGCAGCTAACACTTCTTTTTTTCGTCGTACATCCCTCAGATACTTATCTGCCAGATAGTTCTGATTTAATCTTGCACCAAACTCTAAGTCACTTAATTTTTCTCCCTGTTCCTTTAGATAGATTTCCAGAGCATGCTCCTGTGTCAGTTCGCTGTCTGCCTGCATCATTTCTATTAATACCTTAATCTCTTTTTGCTGTTTTATCGGATAGTCAGCTAATAAATCTAAAAATTCCTGTTCCTGCTCAAAGGTTCCCAAAAAAAGAAGCTCAAACCTTTTCTGGTCAAAGCTTCTTGTCATTTCTGCTTCTGTTGCGCCAAGCGGCAGATAACTTACATTTTTAATATGCGGATAATACTTCTGCATATACATCTGATGACAGGTATCTATACAAATTACAGAATAATGAGAAAAAGAACGCTTAATCCCCACATGATGATACAACGGATGATCCACCAGATAATTCCAAAACGGAACTTTAAAAGCTTCAAGATAAGGTGTGCCATCCTCTAATTCCAATCTAGGAAGCAAAGAATTAAAATCAATTGCTGCAAAATACTCTTCCTGATGCTCTAAAAGGTTTTCTAACTTTTCCTCCATTTGAATAGATAAATCGCAGGTATCTACATCGTATCCTTTTTTCTCAAATGCCTCTTCTAAATAACTCATAAAATATCGATTTGATTCATAGCACAAATCTCTTGATAAAAAAAGCAAAATTTTCTTTTTCATTTGCATTCAATCGCTTTCCCATCAGCTTCTGTGTACATGCTGATGTGTAAATAAATGGTCTTGACAATATTCATAATTGCCCTCACATTTAGAACAAAATCGAAATTCCAGATTCGCATCATCCTCTTCTGTTCTGCCGCAGATTGCGCATTTATGCTTTGTTACCCCTGGGCGCGGTGCAGCTTGTCGCATCTGGGACTTAAACTTTTGTCTCCTATGAATTTCCTTTGGAGAAATACTCCTGTAATTTCTGGTAGAAAAGTAAAAGACCACAAAATTTAATAATGACATAAAAATAGCAACTCTGCCCGGCCAGCCGGATTGAACCATACTAAGCACAATCATAACAGCATAAACCACCGCAAGCCATTTCATACGAATCGGAATAATAAAATACAACAACACTTCCATGTTCGGATAACATACCGCAAATGCAAGGAAAATAGACATATTGATGTAATTTGTCGTAAAAAATCCACCCATACCAACAGCCGGGACTCCATACATTACATAATATACAGCATATAAAATAAATGCCCCAATTACAGTAAAAAGAATACCGCCAAATATATATACATTGAATCGGAAAGTTCCCCATGTACGCTCTAAGGATTGTCCCAACTGATAATAGAACATAATCATAATAATAGCAAAAATCAGGTTGGAATCCGGTGGTGTCAGTACCCATGTAACCAATCTCCAGATTTGTCCATGCAGGATATAATATGGTTCTAAGGTCATCAACTTTAATATATCCGGTGAAATAAACATCAATGTATAACCAATAGCATAGCCTGCTAAAATCCAGAGTATTAAATTCGGAATTGCATATCTGCCCAGTTTTCGTTCCATTTTGTTTAACAAATGATTCATTGTATAACCGCCTTTTCTATGACTTATTTATTCATAAAAGCATTATAATTTCTTCTATTTTCTTTGTCAATGAATGGAAGTGGGAGTTCATAAAAACTTTATAAAAATTTCGGTTGTGGGGATAAATGGTATTCCGATATTATTTTGGAGGACGGACGACATAACATTTTTTTGTGTGGTGAAATGTATCATTTTTTCTGTTGTATGGTGGCATATAGGGTAGGTATAGGTGTGGGCAGATTCCGTTGTACGGGTGTAAGATTTGCTAAATATTCTTATGATGGATATTGGTAACGGACGCGTCGGCTCAAACCGCCCTCCATGGCGGTTTCGCCTAAAATTGCCATCCGTGGCAATTTTC
>JAGALK010000063.1 GCA_017625255.1 Lachnospiraceae bacterium | reverse complement strand
TAAAAATATTAAATAGAATAGGGCGGGATATCCAAAGTATTTGGTATTCCGCCCTGACTTTATATTACAAACCGTAAAACAATGGTATAATAGTATAATAAAATATAAATACACAAATTGACAGCAATTGCTTTATCATGTTAAAATGATGGGTAGGAATTTAGTAAATAATTAAATATTAGGAGGTATCTTCGTGCCAAAGAGAACAGATATTCATAAAGTATTAATTATTGGTTCAGGACCAATCGTTATTGGTCAGGCTTGTGAGTTTGACTATTCAGGAACACAGGCTTGTAAAGCACTTCGTAAATTAGGTTATGAGATTGTGCTTGTTAATTCAAATCCTGCAACAATTATGACAGACCCTGAAACTGCTGATGTTACTTACATTGAGCCGTTAAATGTAGAGCGTCTGGAACAGATTATTGCAAAAGAAAGACCGGATGCATTGCTTCCAAACTTAGGTGGACAGTCCGGGCTTAATTTATGTTCAGAGTTACATCAGGCAGGCGTTTTAGATAAATATAATGTACAGGTTATCGGTGTTCAGGTAGATGCCATTGAACGAGGTGAGGATCGTATCGAGTTCAAGAAAACTATGGATAACCTTGGCATTGAAATGGCGCGAAGCGAAGTTGCCTATTCAGTGGATGAAGCACTTGCCATTGCTGATAAATTAGGATACCCGGTAGTACTTCGTCCGGCTTACACCATGGGTGGAGCAGGCGGTGGTCTGGTATATAATAAAGAAGAATTAAAAACCGTTTGTGCAAGAGGTTTGCAGGCAAGTCTGGTAGGACAGGTTTTAGTAGAAGAATCCATTCTCGGATGGGAAGAATTAGAGTTAGAGGTTGTTCGTGATGCAGAGGGTAATATCATTACTGTATGCTTCATCGAAAATATCGACCCATTGGGTGTGCACACAGGAGATTCTTTCTGTTCTGCACCAATGCTGACTATTTCCAAAGAAGTACAGAAGAGATTAGAAGAAAAATCACACAAAATCGTAGAATCTGTACAGGTTATCGGTGGAACAAATGTACAGTGGGCGCATGATCCAAAGACAGACAGAGATATCGTCATTGAGATTAATCCTCGTACATCCCGTTCTTCAGCACTTGCATCTAAAGCGACAGGTTTCCCAATCGCATTAGTATCTGCAATGCTTGCTGCAGGATTGACATTAAAGGATATTCCATGTGGAAAATACGGTACTTTAGATAAATATGTGCCGGGTGGAGATTATGTTGTAATCAAGTTTGCTCGTTGGGCATTTGAAAAGTTCAAAGGTGTAGAAGATAAATTGGGTACTCAGATGCGTGCCGTAGGTGAGGTTATGAGTATCGGTAAGACCTACAAAGAAGCTTTCCAGAAAGCTATCCGTTCCTTAGAGACAGGTCGTTACGGCTTGGGTCATGCCAGCAATTTTGATTCTCTTTCTAAGGAGAAATTATTAAGAAAATTGGCTACACCATCCAGTGAAAGACACTTTATGATGTACGAAGCACTTCGTAAGGGTGCTACAATCGAAGAACTCCATGAAATTACAAAGGTAAAAGCATGGTTCATTGAGCAGATGAAGGAATTAGTTGAGGAAGAAGAGGCTATTCTTGCCTGCAAAGGAAATATGCTTTCTGATGATATGCTGACCACAGCAAAGAAAGATGGTTTTTCTGACAAATATTTAAGTCAGTTGTTGGAAATCCCGGAAGAAGATATCCGCAACCGTCGTATTGAACTTGGTGTGGAAGAAGCATGGGAAGGTGTACATGTAAGTGGTACAGAAGACAGTGCTTACTACTATTCTACATATAATGCAACAGACAAAAATCCTATAAAAGAGGACAAGCCAAAGATTATGATCCTTGGCGGTGGTCCAAACCGTATCGGTCAGGGTATAGAATTTGACTACTGTTGTGTACATGCATCTTTGGCATTAAAGAAAATGGGCTTCGAAACAATTATCGTAAACTGTAATCCGGAAACTGTATCTACAGACTACGATACATCCGATAAATTATACTTTGAGCCATTAACCTTAGAAGATGTATTAAGCATCTATAAAAAAGAAAAGCCGGTAGGTGTAATTGCACAGTTTGGCGGACAGACACCATTGAACTTAGCAGCAGAATTAGAGAAAAATGGTGTGAAAATTTTAGGTACATCTCCATCTGTTATTGATTTGGCAGAGGATCGTGACCTTTTCCGCGAAATGATGGAAAAATTAGAAATTCCTATGCCGGAATCCGGAATGGCTACAACCGTAGAAGAAGCAGTAGCTATTGCTGAAAAAATTGGTTATCCGGTAATGGTTCGTCCTTCTTATGTATTAGGCGGTCGTGGAATGGAAGTTGTATATGATGAGGAGAGCATTGCAGGCTACATGAAGGCAGCGGTTGGTGTTACACCGGATCGTCCGATTTTAATTGACCGTTTCTTAAATAATGCATTAGAGTGTGAAGCAGATGCTATCAGCGATGGAACACATGCATTTGTACCGGCTGTTATGGAGCATATCGAGTTAGCAGGTGTTCATTCCGGTGACTCCGCTTGTATCATTCCTTCTGCACATATTACAGAAGAAAATGTAAAAACCATAAAAGAATATACCAGAAAGATTGCAGAAGAGATGCATGTAAAAGGTCTTATGAATATGCAGTATGCTATCGAAAATGGTAAGGTATATGTATTAGAAGCAAATCCAAGAGCTTCCCGTACAGTGCCATTGGTATCTAAAGTATGTAATATTCGCATGGTACCATTAGCAACAGAAATTATTACTTCTGAATTGACAGGAAAACCTTCACCGGTTCCGGCATTGAAAGAACAGGAAATTCCAAACTATGGTGTAAAAGAGGCGGTATTCCCATTCAATATGTTCCAGGAGGTTGATCCTATCCTTGGACCTGAAATGCGTTCTACAGGTGAAGTGCTTGGTTTATCAAAGTCCTATGGTGAAGCTTTCTACAAAGCACAGGAGGCATGCTCATCTAAGCTTCCATTAGAAGGAAAAGTACTTATTTCTGTAAATAACAGAGATAAAGAGGATGCTATTAAGGTGGCTAAGAGCCTTCATGAAGATGGATTTAAGATTATTGCAACAGAAGGAACCTATAACTATATTACAGAAGCAGGAATTCCGGCAGAGAAGATTAAAAAGTTAGATGAAGGTCGTCCGAATGTTGCAGATATCATTACAAATGGTGATGTACAGTTGATTATCAACTCACCAAAGACAAAGGATGGTATATCCGATGACAGCTACCTGCGTAAATCCGCAATTAAGAGTAAGATTCCATATATGACTACATTGGCAGCAGCAATAGCTACAGCAGAAGGTATTCATTATGTAAAAACTCACAAAGATGGTAAGCTGAAATCCTTGCAGGAATTGCACAGCGAAATTCATGATAAGTAAATAGCAAACAATATAGGGGCTGTCGCTTCACGAATTTCTATTCGTTGAAGCGACAGTTTCTTTTTATTAGAATTTTCTAAAGCGAGGAGAAATTATGAAAAAACAAATAAAAGCTGTATTATTTGATATGGATGGTTTAGTTTTGGATACAGAAAAGCTTTACAGCCGTTTCTGGCAGGAAGCGGCTATAGCTTTGGGATATCCGATGACAAGAGAGCAGGCGCTTGGTATGCGAAGCCTGAATCGTGATGCGGGAGAAGCAAAATTGCAGTCGTATTTTGGCAAAGAGGTCTCTTATACAAAAATACGGGATAAAAGAATTGAACTTATGGATGCGTTTATAGAAAAAGAAGGTGTATATATTAAGCCGGGAATTCATGAGTTACTGGATTTTCTGCAGGAAAATGGAATTAAGACTGCCATTGCCACCTCATCGCCACTAGATAGAACCATAAAATATTTATCTTCCGTAAATCTTGTGGATAGATTTGATAAATTAATAAGCGGTTATATGGTAGAAAAGGGAAAGCCAGAGCCGGATATTTATTTGTTTGCGGCGAAAGAATTGGGATTAGAGCCGAAGAATTGTCTGGTATTAGAAGATTCTCCGGCGGGAATTTTAGCAGCCTATCGGGCAGGATGTATGCCGGTAAT
The DNA here is from genome assembly GCA_017625255.1 of Lachnospiraceae bacterium. GTDB lineage: Bacteria > Bacillota > Clostridia > Lachnospirales > Lachnospiraceae > Roseburia_B. Next base: position 47,715 of record JAGALK010000063.1, on the reverse strand, counting down.
GATTCCGGATTTGGATCAGCCGGATAAAAAGACCAGGGAACTTCTTTTTGCAAAGGTGGATGGATTGGCAAATGTTATAGATTTCATATCTGCAAATCAGTAAAATATGATATTGTTGATTACTTTGGATTATGATAATATCAAAGAAATAATAGTTCTTATGTACTAGAAAAAAGGGGATATGTGTATGAATTCAAAGGATAAGCCAGAGCTCTTTTCTATATTTACGAAAGCTATGTGGATATTTTTTCAGACAGTTATGGTATGCTTGTTTCTTTTTTTTGTTATTGGACAAAGCGTTATGCCTGATGAAAGAGATAAAATGGATACAGAGTGCCGGATATTTGAGGCTCAGTGGCAGAGAGTTATGAAAAGCGGCGAAAAGGTCTCAGTGACAGTTCCCGGAAAAGTAGAAGCTGAGAATGGAGAGGTGGTCGTTTTTACTACGGTCTTGCCGGACAAAATATATAATGGAGAGATGCTTTGTTTTCGTGCAATCTGGCAGGATGTTGAAATCTATGTAGGCGGAGAACTTCGGCAGAGATATTGTACAGAAAACAGCCGTTTATTTGGGAAAAACAGTGCTCTGCGAAATATATTTGTAAGCTTAGAAGAAGGTGATGCCGGAAAAGAATTGATGTATAAGATATCAAGTAATTCGAAATATGCCGGGACTATTCAAGAGACTTATATTGGAGATCGAACCAGTATATGGCTGCATATGATAGAAGAAACCGGCTCTAAAACTATCGTATCCATATTTCTTTTTCTGATGAGCCTGTTTTGTATTATTGTATGTCTGATTTTAAGGTTTGTATACAAAAAAAGACTGGCACTGGAAAATCTTGCATGGTCTATTTTTTTGTGTGCATTATGGATGCTGTCAGAGACGGAATTTCGACAGCTTTTATTTCATAGTGTATCTATATTGTCTAGCTATACCTATTGGAGTTTGATGCTTATTCCGATTCCGATGAATCTTTATATGAATGAGATGCAAGAAGGAAGGTACAAAAAATGCTATGCCGTATGTCTTGTGTATTCAATGGTGACATTTGTTGTAGGTACAGTATTACAAGTATTTGATATTGTGCAGTTTGTGCAGCAGCTTCCATATATTCAATTTGGGGTTGCGCTTTCTATCGTTTTAATCATTGGGACAATTACAAGAGATGTAATCAAGAAACAGATTTCTGATTATTTCGTAATAGGTGTTGGCGTATATGGAATGCTGTTGACTGCGGTTTTGGAATTAGGACTGTATTATATTGATTCGGGCTTGTCACTGGGCACTTTTTTGGGTCTGGGTCTGCTGTTTTTGCTTATTATGGCAATTATAAAAACCGGACAGGATTTGGTGAAATTTGAAAAAAACAGACAGCAGGCGGTTGCTGCAAAGGATGCTCAGGCAAAATTTCTTGCAAATATGTCTCATGAAATCCGTACACCAATCAATGTGGTGTTAGGAATGAATGAAATGATTTTAAGAGAAAGTGATAATAAGGCCATTTCAGAATATGCACGCAATATTCAAAGTGCCAGCGATATGCTGCTTGGTTTAATTAATGATGTATTGGATTTTTCAAAGATTGAATCCGGGCAGTTAGATTTAGTAGAAGATACTTATAGTTTTTCCTCATTGATTCAGGACGAAATACTGCTGTTTAATGCAAGAGCGGCGAGCAAAACCATATCAACGGAAGTTAAAATTGACCCGAAAATACCGTCAAAATTATATGGTGATGAATTGCGTATCAAGCAGATTCTGACAAATCTTCTTTCCAATGCCGTAAAATATACCAAGGAAGGACAGGTTACACTAAAGGTTTTCTTCTCATGGATTGACAAGGATACAGTTAGCCTTTCGTTTGCGGTTATAGATACCGGTATAGGAATTAAAAAGGAGGATTTGCCAAGTCTTTTTGACAGTTTCAAACGATTTGAATTAAATGTGAACCGAAATATTGAAGGAACAGGATTAGGGCTTAATATTGTAAAGCAGTTGGTTGGTTTGATGCAGGGAGATATCTCTGTGGAAAGTGAATACGGCAAAGGGTCTACTTTTACGGTTTCTATACCACAAAAGGTTATGGATAAACAACCGGTAGGAAATCTAAAAAAAGCATTAGAGGAGAAACGGGCAGAAGACAATGCTCCAACAAAGGTTTTTACAGCTCCGGATGCAAAAATGTTGGTTGTGGATGATAATGCATTGAATTTGGCAGTAATGAAGGAACTGCTAAAGCGGACAAAGATTCAGACCGATTATGTGAAAAGCGGAGAAGAATGTTTGGAAATGACCAGTCGAAAGGTGTACGATATTATTTTAATGGATCACATGATGCCGGTGTTAGATGGTGTGGAGACATTACATAGACTAAGAAAGGATACTTTAAATCCAAATCAGAATACAACGGTTATTGCATTAACAGCAAATGCGGTTGCCGGCTGTAAGGAAATGTATTTAAATTATGGGTTTAACGATTATTTTTCAAAGCCGATTCAGGCAGATAAGCTGGAAGCATTGCTTATGCAGTATTTAGGAAAGAAGAAGTCGGCAGATGTATTGCATATAAATCGTGAAAAAGGATTGTCCCATTGTATGGAATCAGAAAGCTTTTATCATGATATTCTGTTAGAGTTTTGCGAACAATGCACAGAATTTTTACCACAGCTAGAAAACTGTTTTAAAAACTCTGACTGGGAGAAATATACCTTGATTGCACATATGTTAAAAGAAGATGCATTGAATATTGGGGCAGATAATTTTTCAGAGCTGGCACAACGGCATGAACGGGCAGGTGAAAATAAGGATATAGATTTTATTGAGGCAGAATATAGCAATTGGACGGAGTCCATTGAAATACTTGTGCAAAAAATTAGGGATATTTCATAAATTTGGGGAGTAATCCTGTTAAAAATGTAGCAAATGTTCTAAAAATATGTTATGATGATATGTATTGAAATAGAAGAAACTTTTAAACAGAAAGGATGAAAGCTAATGCAAAGCTACGACGAAACCCACTTTAGGGCGAAGGCAAATCAGCGGGCAGGAACTACATGGGTAGTATTGATGATTCTGATTACCTGTTATTATGGAGTAAAATGGGGAATGGGTGAGGTTACCAGATCATGGTATACAATACTTGCAGCACTAGGCTGGGGAACTTACCTTGCCGGTGGATTAATGCTTAAAATCAAGGGAATGGATAACAAAATGTATAAATCCACACTTGGATTTGGATATCTGTTATTCTTTGCTTTTATTTTGTGGACAGATATGGGGATGGAATCCTATGTGTTTATCCTTCCGTTAATTGCGATTCTGGTATTGTATAAGGATTTGCGTTTTATAAAAAATATGATGTTAGCAACCTTATTTGTGGTTATAACCAGCAATATGTATAAGATTTTGGTCAAGGATTTGGGCAGCCAGGAGATGATGCTGGCGATGATTTTGGCCTTTGGTATGATTCTTTGCTGTTATCAGTGTACCATGATGTCGGTTCGCCATTTAACAGAGTCTGATGGTGCATTGACAGAATCCATTGAAGGTAATCTTGTCCGCGTAGTGCAGACGGTTGAGCAGGTAAAGGATGCCAGCAATGCAGTTGTAGATGGGGTAACCGTTGTAAGAGAGCTTGCAGATGAAAACCGTGAGGGTGCAAACAATGTCGTAAAAGATATGCGTGAGCTTTCCGGTAACAATGAAGTATTAAACGACAAGACGATGTCCTCTATGGAAATGACCACTGTCATTGATACACAGGTGAAAAATGTTGCGGATCTTATGGAGCAGGTGGTAGAGCTTATAGGTGCATCTGTAGAGCATGCCAATACCAGTTCTACGGAGTTAAAGGAAGTGGTAGATACCACAAATAAAATGGCAAAGCTTTCTGCCGGTGTAGAAAAGATATTAGAAGAATTTAAAGAAGAATTTAATAATGTAAAAGAAGAAACCAGTACAATTGAAGGTATTTCTTCTAAAACCAATCTATTGGCATTAAATGCATCTATCGAGGCAGCCAGAGCAGGTGAAGCAGGAAGAGGCTTTGCAGTGGTTGCGGATGAAATTCGAGATCTAAGCAGCGGAACACAAACCTCATCGACTAGAATTATGGAGGCTCTTGCACATCTTGAGGATACTTCTGCAAAGATGCTAGAGGCAATTGCAGAAACCATTGAGCTTATTCAGGTCAATATGGATAAGGTTGCACATGTTAATCGAAGTGTAACAGATATTACCAATGATGCAACAAGTCTTGGAGAAAACATCAAGGTAGTGGATAGTGCTGTTAAAGAAGTAGAAAATTCTAATCTTATACTTGTGGATAATATGAAGCAGGTATGCGAGGTCATGGAAGTGATGACAGGAAGCATCAGCGAAGCGGAAGAAACTACCAAAACTATGCTTAGCAAGTATGAGGAAAGTGTTAAGAGTGCGGTAGATATCGAAACGGTAGTCGGTCATCTTATGGAAGAGCTTGGTGTTGGCGGTTTCATGGGTGTGCATGATGTCAAATCAGGTATGAAGATTGCCATAGCATTTAAAGACATGAATGGTAATAAGGGCAAAGAGTTCTTAGGTGAGGTTGTCGATAGAGAAGATAAAGAAATTTTTGTAAATCTGGACGAAAATGGACGGACTGCTTTAGATAAAAGTGAAAAATCTGCATTTTGTCAGCTTCGCATTGTAGTGGATAATGTCTTATATAGCTGGGAGGATATTGAAATCCGGTTTGCAAACCATATTGAAAGCGGTAAATACAAATTGCTTGTACTTACAAACCCACAGGTATTCAATCGAAGAAAATATCCAAGAATGCCATTTACAAATGCTTGTAATGTCCGTATAGGAGAGGAAAATGTTACCTATTCCGGAAAAATGGTAAATATCAGTGCAAATGGATTTGCTTTTGCAATACGAGAGGATGTATTTGCAAAAAGCAAAGGAAAAAATGTTTCCGTACATATTAATGAATTTGATATTCTTGGTGTTAAACCGTTGGTAGGATGCATTATTCGCAGTTCTAATAATGAGGGTGAATATGTGGTAGGCTGCAGAATGCCGGAAGACAGCGAAATCATCAAAGAATATGTAAGCCAAAATTATGGCGAATAAAAATAGATGGGAGAATAGAAAAATATGTCAACAAAAGAAAAGAAACAAAAGGTGGGGATTCTTGGTACCATTGAGCGTGTGGGAAATGCCCTTCCGCATCCATTTATCCTGTTTTTAATTATCACAGGTATCTTAATTGCAGCCGCGGCGATTCTTGAGGTGATAGGAGTCTCTGTAATCAATCCGACAACAAATGAAGCTGTAGCAGTGAAAAGTCTGCTGAATAAAGAAGGCTTTGAGTGGTTTATGACTAGTATGGTAGGTAATTTCTCGAGTTTCGCAGCATTAGGTGTAGTACTTGCTATGCAGATGGCAATTGGTGTTGCAGAAGGAAGTGGATTATTAACAACAGCTATGCGTCGTGCAATTTTAGGTGTGCCAATGTGGTTATTAACTGCAGCAGTAATTTTCCTTGGTATCAATGGAAGTATTGCTTCAGAAGCCTCCATTATTTTCATTCCGCCATTAGCAGCGACAGCATTCTGGGCGGCAGGAAAGCATCCATTAGCAGGTTTGATTGCTGGTTATGCGGCAGTAAATGCAGGATTTACGGCAAATGTGATGATTACGGCCACAGATGCATTGCTGTATCCGGTTACAGAGGCAACCGCACAGACAATTGATCCGTCTTATACGACAACGGCAGCAAATAACTGGTATTTTATGATTGCATCCTGTATCGTACTTACAGTTGTAGGTGTGTTTGTCAATGATAAAATTATTGCGCCTCGTCTTGGAGAGTACAAGGGAACAGAGGTTGATAAAGAACGAGATGCAACTCCGATTGAAAGAAAAGGTCTTCGTAATGCAGGGATTTTTAGTGTAATCTTTATTGTATTGATTTTGATTGGATTAATTCCAAAGAATGGATTTCTTCGTTCGGCAGAAGGCGGTGTTTTAGAGGGACCATTTATCACCGGTCTTGTAGGTTTCTTAATCGTATACTTTATCTTAGTGGGTGTTGTATATGGTAAGACTGTAGGTGTATTTAAAACAGCAAGTGATGTACCAAAGGTTATGGCTGAGTCACTGAATTCATTGACAAGCTATATTGTATTGGTATTTGTGATTGCACAGTTTATTCAGATTTTCAGCTATACAAATCTTGGTACAGTAATCGCTGTTACAGCAGCAGATTTCTTAAAGAATGCAGGATTTACAGGTATTCCAATGATTATTTGTATCATTTTAATTACGACATTGGTCAACTTCTTTATGACAAGCGGTACTGCAAAATGGTATATTTTTGCACCGATTTTTGTTCCTATGTTTATGATGTTGGGATATTCGCCGGAATTTGCGCAGGTAGTTTATCGTATTGGAGATTCCTGTACAAATCCAATCACACCGATTTATCCATATTTACCAATGATTATTGGTATGGCATCTAAGTATGATAAAAAAGCAGGAATGGGTACGATTATTTCCATGATGATTCCATATTCAGTTGCATTTTTGTTATCATGGATTGTTATGGTTATTCTTTGGGTATTATTCAATATTCCATTAGGACCGGGAGCAAGCGTATTTATGTAAGTAAAATAAAAGCCGTCTTATAAAATAAAAAGGCGGCTTTTTGTAATGAAAGGAAAAAGGGATATACTATGTCATATACAAAGATTATTTGTGGAAAGCTTTATGATGGTATTTCAGATACCTTACAGGAAAATTGTGAAATATTAATTAAAGATCAATATATTGAAGCAGTAGGTAAGCAGGTAGAAACACCAGATGGCTGCAAAGTAATAGATCTGTCAAAGCTGACAGTAACACCGGGTATGATTGATGCACATGTGCATGCTAGTTTTTTTGATTGGAGAGAAATTGACAAGGATGCAGTATATTATTCAGATGCTATGCGTGCTTTGGCGGTATCTGAATGCGCCCGTCGCGCATTAGCGGGTGGATTTACAACTATTCGCCATATTGGTTGGTTTCAGGAAGATTATTCTCTGGATGTAAAACGGGCAATTGATGCCGGATATATAGAAGGTGCCCGAATGATTGTAGCCCCACATTTTCTCTGTGCGCCGGGAAGTCATGGGGATTCTACTCAAAAAATCGCTACTAATCCAAAGCTTGCACGATTTTTAGAGGACTGCTATCCGACCATGGGAAGTGGTGCAGAATTTTTCCGGGATGCAGTGCGTCATGAAGTGAAGCTTGGGGCAGATTATATCAAGATTATGGCGACCGGCGGATTCTTTACACCAAATGATTCACCGGAAGATAAGCAGTTGTCCTATGAGGAATTAAAGGCAATAATGGAAACTGCTCATTCACTGCATACAACGGTTACTGCGCATGCGTATACATCGGAGCTTGTTACTACATTGGCAGAGCTTGGCATTGATGGCATAGAGCATGCTTCCTTGATTGATGAAGCAACAGCAAAATTGTTGGAAGAAAAGGATATTTATGTCGTACCTACCTTCTGTCCGTATGATGAAATTGTACTTCTGGATGAAGAGAAGCTGGCACAGAAATCTCCTGAATTCCAAAGAAAGCTGCGATATTATCGGGACAATCTTGTAGAAAGCAGAGAAATCTTGAAAAATAGTAAGCTTCGCTTGGGATATGGAACAGATTTAGTCGTGGGATATCAGAATTATGAATGTGGCCGAGAGTATTCGGCATGGCTTCGCAATGGTATGGACCCATTCCGTACATTAAAGGCTGCTACAGCCGTAAATGCGGATATTTTAGGTATCAGTGAAAAAGTGGGTACTATTGAGCCGGGAAAATATGCAGATATTGCCGCATGGAAACGGGATCTGTTGACAGACGATAAGGCGCTTTTAGATTGTGCATTTGTCATGAAGGAAGGTCGTGAAATTGCGGCACATTCCATTATTGATGATTATGAATAGAGGAGGCAGTTGTGAGTTATCAAAAGCATTTAGAATATATTCGGTTATTAAATGATCAGTTTCGGTATTATAAGACGATTGAATCCATGTTTGAGTTGGATCAGTGGTCGGCACTTCCACTAGAAGGAGGCGCTTACAGACAGCAGGTAGCTGCGCATATTGCCAGACAAAAAGCGGATTTATTTGATTGTGAAGAGGCAAAAAGTGCCGCAGAGTATTTTAAACAGGTAAATCTCAATGAAATTGAAGATTATGTAGAAAGAGGAATTGTCCGTAGTTTCTTATTCCGATATCGCAATCAGACCAAAACACCAAAGGATTTGATGCAGCAGTATAGTCTGATTCGTGCAGAAACCATGAATAAGTGGAAAGAAGCTCGTGAAAAACAGGATTTTGAGGTCTTTCGTCCATGGCTTACACAGGTATTTGATTTGAAAAAAAAGATTGCTTTAGCCATTGATCCCGACACACCGGCTTTTGATACCTTAGTCAGCATAAATGACGAAGGTACAGGATGTACAGATATCAGTCGTGAATTTGATGTGCTAAAAACCGGACTAACAGAGCTTCGTCATAAAATAGAAAAAAGTCATGTACATGCAAAACAGGATATTTTTAATATTACGCTTGATCCGGTAAGGCTTGAAGCGTTTTCAAGACAATTAGCCCGTGAATCCGGCTATCAGGAAAGTCGCGGCGGCTTTAATAATAAGGTTGTGCATGCTTTTACATCTTTTATGGGACCTCGTGATGCCAGAGTGTCAACACATCAGAATAATAACTTAAATATGATATTTACTTATTTACATGAAGCAGGTCACGCTATGTATGCCAGCGGTGGAAGCGAGTATGTGAATACAGCAAATATGTGGGGCGGCATTGAAGGCAGTTTTCAAGAGGCAATGGCGCGGTTTAATGAGAATATTGTGGGCAGAAGTAAGGCTTATTGGGAATATTATTTTCCTAAGCTTCAAAAAGAGTTTTTGGAGTTTGCAGATATGGAATTGGATGAATTTTATCTTTCCATGAATACGGTAAAACCAAGTCTTCGACGAATCACAGCGGATGAGGTTACCTATAGTCTGCATGTAATCCTGCGATATGAATTAGAAAGAGATTGTTTTGCCGGTGTATTGGAAGTGGGAGATTTAGCAAATGCGTGGAATGATTTAAGTGAAAAGTACTTAGGCATTCGTCCTGCCAATGATACAGAAGGCGTATTGCAGGATATGCACTGGGCTGGGGATTATATTGGCTATTTCCAAAGCTATGCACTTGGAAACATTTATTGTGGTCAATTAAGAGATGCTATTTTACAGGATATTCCAGAATTTGAGCATCAGCTTAAGCAAGGAGATTTTGGCAGATTAAATAATTGGTTGGATGAAAATATCCGTCAGTATGGCTGTTGTTTTACTGCCGGAGAGATGGCTGAGCGTATTACCGGTAAATGTCTGGATGCTAAGCCTTTCCTTAAATATCTTAAAGAAAAATATGAACAAATTTATCAATTATAAAATCCATTTTTAGAACCACTAGAATATAGGTATAAAATTCCTTGATTTACAGATACTAGTTTTACAAAACTACATTTGTAAATGGAGGAATTTTTTATATGAAAGCAACAGGCATTGTCAGAAGAATAGATGACCTTGGAAGAGTCGTAGTGCCAAAGGAAATTCGCAGAACACTTAGAATTCGTGAGGGAGATCCATTAGAAATTTTTACGGATAGACAGGGTGAGATTATTCTTAAAAAATATTCACCAATTGGTGAACTTAGTCAGTTTGCAGGACAGTATGCAGAAAGCCTTGCCTATACCACAGGAAACTTAGTATGCATAACAGACAGAGATCATGTAGTCGCTGCCGCAGGAAATGGTAAAAGAGAATACGATGGAAAACCAATCAGTAAACAGATGGAACATATTATTGAAAATCGTGAAGAAAGAGTAGCATCCAGAGAAGATGCATCCTTTGTAAAGGTAACTTTAGACGATTCCGGAGAATTTTATTCTCAGGCAATTGCCACGATTATCTGTGAAGGAGATGCTATTGGAGCGGTTGTACTTTCCGATAGGGATGAGAAGAAAAAAATGGGAGAAACAGAGCGAAAATTAGCAATGACAGCTGCCGGATTTCTTGGCAGACAGATGGAACAGTAGAGAATATATGTGGCAAAAAAGCGGCTTTTATAGCTGCTTTTTTTCTATTTTTGGTGGAACTTTTGTTCTATATAACTACTTTAGAATAATATGGTATGCTATACACTAAATGGCTATTGAATTAGGGTGATGGAGGAAAAAAGGAAATATGAAATGGAAAAATATTTTTAAAGGATTTGCAGCAATGCTGACATTGTGTGCAGCAATGACAAGCCTACAGGTACAGGCGGATGAAGTGGAGCGATATATACAGGGGTATTATGTATATGGTGAAGGACAGGAAGGGGATACACCGGGCAGATACTATATTGTAGGTTATAAAGGCACAGGAATAAATAAGCTTACCATACCGGAAGAAATTAAGGGAAAAACCATAGAATTTATCGATGGGCAGGCATTTTTAGGTTGTAGAGATATAAAGACAGTCAGTCTGCCAGAAACCATTGAAGGTATCTATAGAAAAAGCTTTAAGGATTGCAGCGGTTTAAGAAGTATTACCATACCAAATGCACAATTTATTGATGAAGAGGTTTTTGCTAATTGTGTGAGCTTAGAAAGTATTACTTTACCGGATGATTTGCTTATGCTTGGAGATCGTGTTTTTTGGAATTGTGAAAAATTAGAAAGTATTACTTTGCCGGCAAATATAGAAACACTTGGTGAGCAGGTGTTTTTGGGATGCGGCAGCTTAAAAGAAATTCTAGTAAGCGAAGAAAACACAAATTTTCAGGCAGCGGACGGGATTCTTTATGACCATGAAATGACCAAGATGTTGTTTTGTCCACAGGGGAAAACCGGAAGTATTACTATTCCTGCAACAGTAACGGATGTCAGTGAGGTTTTAGGCGGGGATTTTGTCAATGATAAAATTGAACCGCTTTTTGGCATAACAGATATCTATGTGGAAGAAGGAAATCCTAGTTTTTCTTCTATAGATGGTGTTCTTTATAATAAGGAGCAGACCAGATTGATTTATTGTCCGCCGGGGAAAGAGGGGAAAATTACCATTCCTGCAACAGTGACAGAAATTGGAAATTATACAGAATATCCAAATTCCAATGGCAGCTATTGGCTGCGCAGCGCATTTTATGGCTGCAAAAAGCTGACAGAGATTGAAGTGGCGAAAGAAAATACCGTATACACTTCACAGGATGGTGTGTTGTATTCCAAGGATTTAAAAACCATGCATTATCTGCCGGAAGCAAAAACCGGAACACTGACGATTCCGGCAGCTTTGTGGTATATGGAGGAGGCTTTTGAATCTTTAGAGGCTGGTTTTGACCAGTGTGGGAATAATCAATTAACAGAAATTTTGGTAGAGGAAGGTAATGCCTTTTTTGAAGTGAAGGATGGCATATTATATGGAAATGATATGAAAAATCTATATTTGTGTCCACGGTATAAAACCGGAAATATCGTGATACCGGATACCGTAAAAACCATAGAAGCGGAAGCCTTTGAAAACTGTACAGATATAACCGCCATTACCTTAACAGGTACTACACCATGGATAGAACCGGGAGCATTTAAGGGGTGTACGGGTTTGACAGAAATAACGCTGCCGACAGGGGTAACAGAAATTCGTTCCTCTACCTTTGAAGGCTGCAGCAATTTGACAACAATAGTGGCAGAAGGGGTAAAAAGACTTTACGGATATGCATTTAAAGATTGTAAAAGATTGAGAAATCTTACTTTTTCCGAAGAATTTTGCAGTTTATATGATGGAGTATTTTTAAACTGTACAAGTTTAAAAAGTTTTCCTATGAATGAAAATTTAAAAACCATTGGAAAAGAGGCATTTGCAGGCTGTACAGCTTTAAGTGAAGTGTGTATACCCGGCAGTGTAGAGGACATATCCGAGAGGGCATTTAAGGATTGTACAGCATTAGCGGAGGTGACGCTTGCAGAAGGCGTAGAAGAAATCCGTACCGGTGCTTTTGCGAACTGCACAAGGATAAGGCGTATAACAGTACCAACTACCGTCAGATATATGATGCCGGCTTTTTGTGGCTGTCGGGGATTGGATGAAGTGACCATAAAATCTACAGATTGTATAATGTACTATCTGGGTTCTGTATTTCATGAATGTGATATGGATTTGCAGCTACGGGTAATCGAAGGCAGTACAGCGGAAAATTTTGCAAAAAGCTGGGGGTATGATTATCGTTATATCATAGATCCAAGTACATTGCCGATGAAAGATACCATAGATTTAAGTGAAGGCAGTGTTGTGGTTTATGAAGAAAACTATTTTGAACAGAATGGCACAGCCTATGCCTATACAGATACATTGAAAGTTACCGGTGGAACAGCAGAAGAGCCGATAGATCAAACCTTATATTCAAGGGCGGATTCGCTTAAGCTAGTGATAGATAATCTGCATATTTGTGCCTACAAAGATCCGATTTGTGCAGAAAAGGATTTGGAAATAGAAGTACGAAATATCAATACAATTACCGCAAGCTTCTGTAGTCATAATGTATTTTATGGCGGAGGTGTTATTTCTGCAAACAATATGAGACTAATTGGTGATGGTATCTTAAATATTCAAGCAGGTACGATGGAAAATGCAGATCAGTCTATGGATACTGTATGTTTGAAGGGTGATTTAGAGATAAACGGTTCTGATGACTTGGAAGTGAAAGCAGTAACTGCCAATAAAAAAGCCTATGAATGTATGACGGTAAGAGGAAATTTTAAGCTTTTAAACGGAAATGTGTTAGTAGAAGGCAGTCGTGAGGGAGTTTATGTTGTGGGCGATGCAATTATAAGCGGTGGAACCTTTACGGCAGCAGCTTGGGGACAAGGTATCAATGCATTAGAAAAGGCTGTCATTAGTGATGGAATAGTGGATATTGAAATCGATGAAATTCCGGAAGGTTATATGGCAATGCCAGCTTGTATAATGGCAAATGGCAATGTGGAGATAAGCGGCGGAGATGTAAGACTGCATTCTGCGGCAGAAAGCGTATCGGGTATCCATGTGGATGAAAATGAAAGTACATTGTTAGTAACCGGAGGAAAATTAGAATCGGTTATGACAGGAGATGGCGCGTATGGTCTTTATTCTAATGGCAAAATAGAAGTAGCAGGCGGAAGGGTAGATGTTGATTCGCCGGCTGGTTTCGTAGGTGGCTATAGAGGTTTTTCTATTTCAGATGGTACAGTGCGGGTAAATGCCAATGTAGTTATTGTACATAATGGAAGTGATATCTATATATCTGGTGGAGATATTCAGATTGAAAGCAGTGAAGTAATGCATATTGTTTCGGATATCTATGTGATGCCTAAGAAAGAAAAATGCTTAGATGTCATATATGGGCCAGATAAAGAAAATAGTCAGAGAAAAATCTATACACAGGAAAGTGGCGGCAAGTTATATTGTAATACAGAAGCTTTGCAGTATTTAGAGGTGAAAGAGAAAGAGGCATATAGCTTTGATGGCATAGAGGGAATGGAAAGTGTAATCTATGATGGAAAAGCAAAAGTCGGATATACAGGAAGTTTTGCTGCTGTTGATGGTTTAGATATAAATACTCTCACTTGTATTTATGAAGGCAGAAATACAACAGCTTATGAAAAGAGTACCATTCCTCCGATAAATGTCGGTGATTATAAGGTGACAATATCTCTGCCAATGGATAATGAAAAATACTATGGAGAGAAGGTCATCGAATATTCCATTGAAAAAAGACCATTGAGAGTTGCACCGATGAATATGACAATCCTTTGCGGAGAAGCTTTGCCCAAAGAATATACATTAGAATATATTGGAATCGTCGATGGAGAGCCGCTGCCGACAGCTGACAAAGCACCGAAGTTTATTTTAATAAATGAGAATGGAGATATCGAAGCAGATATTGATACAAATGCAGCAGGAAAGTATACAATAGAATGGGATCAAAATGTGCAGGTAAATTTTAGCGGTGTGGATAATTATGAAGTTACAAAGGGATTAGGAATCTTAACCATAAGCAAGAAAGCACAAGAACCTGAATTACCGGAAAATCCCGATACGCCGCAAGCTCCGACCAAACCAGAAAATCCCGATATGCCGCAAACTCCGGCTAAACCGGAAAATCCAGAGGATGAAACAAAAAGTGACATAACCTCAGGCTTGGGCGTGTCTGAGGAAACAGCAGAAAAAATTGAAGATTTAAAAGACGAATTAGATATTTCCATGGATGTGCTTTTAACAACAGATGCGACAATAAAATCCCAGAGCTCTGAAGATGTAAAAGGCGCAGAATTTAAAACACTTTGCGCGAATGCCTATAAACGCACAAAAAATTCTATTTCTCTGAAATGGAAAAAAGCTAAGAAAGCAGATGGATATATCCTCTATGGAAACAGATGTAACAGTAAAGGGAAAAAGTATACTTATGAATACATCAAGACCTTTTCGGCAAATAAGACTTCTTATACCCACAAAAAGCTGAAAAAGGGAACTTATTACAAATTTGTAATACTTGCCTATAAGCTTGTAGACGGCAAAAAAGTAACGATTGCATCCTCTAAAACTATACATGCAGTCACTACGGGCGGAAAATATGGTGTGGCAAAGACCTTAAAGCTAAATAAAGCAAAGCTGACCTTAAAGACAGGAGAGAAATTTAAGCTTAAAGCTACAGAGGTAAAGCAGGATAAAACTATCCGCAGACATCGTAAAGTAAAATTTGAAACGGATAATTCTAATATTGCTGTTGTCAGCAAAAAGGGTATTGTTAAAGCAAAGAGCAAAGGAATGTGCTATATTTATGTATATGCGCAAAATGGTGTATATAAAAAGGTACGGGTTATCGTGAAATAGTGGAAAAAGCCGTTATAAATGCGTATAATGAGAAAAGGACATAAAAAGCAAAAACCACGGGAGGATGCAGATGCGTTTTATACATATAGCAGACCTTCATTTAGGCGCAGTTCCCGACGAAGGAAAGCCATGGAGTGAAAGAAGAAAACAGGAATTATGGGATAATTTTGCAGAGGTTATTGCTCTTGCAGAAAAAGAAAAAATAGATTTTCTCTTGATTTCCGGGGATGTATTTCAAAGACAACCCTTGCTTCGGGAGTTGAAAGAGGTAAATTATCTGTTTAGCAGAATACCAAGGACAAAGGTTGTATTTATTGCTGGAAATCATGATTATGTGCACCCGAATTCCTATTATCGAACCTTTCAATGGGAAAAAAATGTGTTCTTCTTAGGCGCACAGGAAGTAGAACGGGTAGATTTTATGGAAGATCAGGTATCTGTATATGGAGCAAGTTATTGGCGAAGAGAAATCCGCGAGCCTATCTATGATAAAATTGAAGATTTAGATACTTCCAAAATCAATATTCTGCTGGTGCATGGCGGAGATGCAAAGCATATCCCTTTTTCACCGGAAAAGCTGGTGGAGAAAGGGTTTGATTATGTGGCATGCGGACATATTCATAAGCCGGGAGTTTTGGTAAAAAATCGAGTGATTATGGCGGGTACTTTGCAGCCATCGGACCCAAATGATACAGGACAGCACGGATACTGGATGGGGGAAATGACAAAGCAGGGAGTTAGTGTAGAGTTTTATCCTATTCGTAAGTGTGAATATGTGCATTTTCCGGTAGCGGTGCATGCCAAAATGACAAATGGAGAATTACAGGAAAAAATAGCAGAAGTACTTTCCTACGCAGAGCCGTTTCAGATTTATAAATTCATTTTATCCGGTAAAAAAGATCCGGATATGGAGTTTGATTTAAAAGCAATAGAGCAGATGGATCAAGTAATTAGTGTAACAAAAGAGCTTGTACCGGATTATGATTTTGATAAATTAAAAGAAAATTATGAGAATCAAATGATAGGGAAATTTATACATGCTATGGAAAATATGCCGGAAGATAGCATTCGAAATAAGGCATTATATTATGGCGTGGATGCATTGTGTAAAACCATGCGGCAATAAAGGATAAGAAAGTACAAAAAATGTGGATTGAGAATATACAGATTAAAAATTTTGGAAAATTTCAGGATAAAACCATAGAATTTTCACCGGGACTAAATATTCTATATGGAGAAAATGAATCCGGAAAAACTACGGTACACACCTTTCTTTTGGGGATGCTTTTTGGCATGGAAAAAGCCAGAGGAAGAAGCAAAGAAGACATCTATAAGACCTATGAACCGTGGAATAGTGCATCCTTTTATTCTGGCAGTATGGTCATGCAAATTGATGGAAAACGCTTTGGTTTGGAACGGAATTTTTATCATAAGGAAAAGACAGCAAGGCTGCAGAATCTGGCAGATAAAGAAGAATTATCTGTGGAATTTGGGGACTTGCAGATGCTTCTTGGCGGAATGACAAAAGAGAATTATCTAAATACCTACTGTATTCGTCAGGCAGGATTTATGGCGGATGATTCTTTAGCAGATGCACTGGAAAGTTATATGGCAGATGTATCAAATTCCGGTGGGGGAAGTGTACAGATTGCAGCAGCAAAAGCAGAACTGCAAAAAAAGAAAAAAGAAGCAGAAAGAGAAAAAAAGCAGTTAGAGCAGCTTCGGGAAGAAAGAATACAAAAGCTTTCAATGGAAGCGGAATTATTAAAAAAAGATATTATTTTTCATAAAAATAGTGAGTTGGCAGAAGTCATTAAAAGACAGGAAGCAGAAAAAAAGCGTCAACAGGAAGAAGCGCAGAAGGAAAAAGATAGAATCAGACAAAACAGAAGGAAGAAAGTTTGCTATCTGTTAGTGGCATTGTGTATTTTTTTACTGGGTATAGGTTTTTTGAATATGGGCAAAGTCTGGCAGTTAGCCGGAGCGGTATGCATAGCCTTAGGTGGAATCGGAATATTGCTGTTAAAGCCATTTGAAAGGAAAATAGAAACTGCCAGTACGAAACAGATATTTTTGCAGGAGGAATTAGCAGAAGGTTTTGCACAAATCAAAGAACAGTGGAAGGATAAAGAAAATCGTTGTTATAATATAGAAGAGGAAATATTCGAATTATCACATCAGACGGCGGAGGAAATTGCTTTAAATGAAGATATCAAAGCCTATGAAATGGCAATGGATGTGATGGAGCGGATTGCAGGAAATATCTATGAAGAAATCAGTGATGAGCTTCATGAGGCAGTTTCCAAAAATCTTTCTCAGATTACGCATGGAAAATATGACAGTATTATTTTAGACGATAAACTCCATCTGTACATATGGGAAAATAATCGGAAAATTCCGATAAACCAGTTGAGCAGAGGGACATTGGAGCAGGCATATCTTGCTATACGATTGGCGGTAGGCGGCATTTTAATGAAGGAAGAGCCTATGCCGGTACTTCTCGATGAAATTTTTGGTATGTATGATGATAAACGCCTGTCTGATACCTTACAGTGGCTGGCGAAATATCCCGGTCAGTTGATTTTATTTTCCTGCCAGAAAAGAGAATTGGATATTTTGGAAAGATATGCCATTCCTTATCATAGAATAGTATTAGATTGAGGAACTTTATGACCTATAGAAAAAAGAAAAAAAAGAAATATCGCCTGTTCTGGTTTTTCGCCAAGCTGCAGATTGTATTGATTCTTTTTGTATTTGCAGCAGTCGGATATTACTATTATGGCGGCTACGCCACACAGGTACAAAGGATGCAAAAAGAGGCAATTGCATTTGTCAAAGAGTCTACGGAAGATACATTTAAATCAGCACAGACTAGTGTAGTCTACGATAAACATGGAGATACTATATCCACCTTAAAAGGCGAAAAGGATGTGTATTATCTAAGCTATGAAAAAATTCCGGTAGATGCCTGTGCAGCTATCGTCAGCATCGAAGATAAAAAGTTTTATCAGCATAATGGAATAGATTTTAAAGCAATTTTGCGGGCAATAAAAGCCATGATTGAAAATGGAGAGGTGACACAGGGAGCTAGTACCATTACTCAGCAGTTAGCAAGAAATATCTTCCTGACACAGGATAGAGTATGGCAGAGAAAAATCGAAGAAATGTTTATTGCCACAGAATTAGAAAAAAAATATAGCAAAACCCAGATTTTAGAATTCTATATGAATAATATCTATTTTGGAAATGGTTATTATGGTATTCAGGCGGCAAGTCAGGGATATTTTAATGCGGATGCAGAGGATTTAAGTCTGACACAGCTTGCTTTTTTGTGTGCAATTCCCAATAATCCAACGCTTTATGATCCATTGACCAATATGGAAAATACCATTTCCAGAAGAAATCGTATATTAAAAAATATGTATGAAGATGGTAAGATTACACAGAATGCATATTTGCTTGCACAAGCAGAAGAAATCACCTTGAACCGTCCTGAGCATGAGAAAAATAACTATGTAGAAACCTATACCTATAATTGTGCGATTCGCCTTTTGATGCAAAAGGAAGGCTTTGAATTTAAGACGGCTTTTTTAACAGACAGTGAAAAAGAAGCTTATGAAAAAAACTATGACCAGCTCTACGCAGAGTGTCAGAAAAGGTTGTTTACCGCAGGATACAGAATCTATACTTCTATTGATTTAGATATGCAGGAAATGCTTCAAAATTCTGTGGATAATACACTTTTAGAGTTTACAGAGCTTAGTGAAGAGGGAATATATAAGCTGCAAAGTGCCAGTGTTTGTATAGATAATGAAACAGGGTATGTAGCCGCAATTATAGGAGGAAGAAGTCAGGATTTTGATGGTTATACCTTAAATCGGGCATATCAAAGCTATCGTCAGCCGGGCAGTGTCATAAAGCCGATAATTGTGTATGCACCGGCAATAGAAGCAGGATATACACCGGAAACTATAGTTTTAGATGAAAAGATAGAGGATGGACCTGTAAATGCAGATGGTGTATATAGTGGTGAGATTACCCTGCGGGAATCTTTAGCAGAGTCCAAAAATACAGTGGCATGGCAGCTTTTTGAGGAAGTAACACCAAAGGTGGGAATGTCTTATTTAAAAGCTATGAACTTCGCAAAAATCGCGGAAGAACAGGAACGCTTAGCATTGTCCTTAGGTGGATTTACTCATGGAGTCTCTGCGGTGGAAATGGCAGCCGCGTATGCAGCTATTGAAAATGACGGAAATTATCGGATGCCTACCTGTATTGTCAAAATTACGGATGCAGAGGGAAATGAAATCCTTTCTACCAAGCAGGAAGAAAAAAGGGTCTACCGTACAACAGCGGCGCGTATGACTACAAGTATGATGGAATCTGTTATGACAGAAGGAACTGGAGAAGAATTAGCTCTGCAAAGAATGCCATCAGCGGGAAAAACAGGAACTACAAATGATAATAAAGATGGCTGGTTTGTAGGCTATACAAGGTATTATACCACCAGTGTATGGGTAGGCTATGATATGCCGGAAGAATTGCCGGGGCTTACAGGTTCAAGCTATCCGGGAGAAATATGGAAGGATTTTATGGAAAAATGCCATAGAAATCTGATACCGGCGGAATTCCTGCCTTATTTAGAGTCTGAAAAACAGGAAAAAATCCGAGAGGATGCACTAGGTATCGAGGATGAAGAAAAGGCAGAGAAAGAAGCGGATGCTCAAGCGAAGGAAAAAACTGATGAGGAAAAAGCAGAAGAAAACACGCATGATCGGGAACAGAGTGAGCAGCAGCAAATAGAGCATTAGAATGACAAAATTGATATGAAATGATATTGACAGTTTAAGCGCCATTTTTCTATACTAAAAATGGATATGAAGCTATCCGTCTAAAGTCAGGTGAATTATGAAAAGATAAGGAGATACGACAATGAAAAAATACGGTTTTGGTGTGGATATCGGTGGAACGACATGCAAAATTGGTTTATTTGAAACTACAGGTACAATGATCGAAAAATGGGAAATTCCTACAAGAACTGAGAATAATGGTATAAATATTCTGCCGGATGTGGCAGCCTCTGTCGAAGCAAAAATGACAGAAAGAGGCATAAAAAAGGATGAAGTGCAAGGAATGGGAATTGGTGTACCGGGTCCTGTAAATGCAGATGGTGTCGTACAGCGCTGTGTAAATCTTGGTTGGGATATTTTTAATGTAGCAAAGGATATGCAAGAACGCACAGGTTTTTTGGTAAAAGTAGGAAATGACGCAAATGTTGCAGCCCTAGGCGAAATGTGGCAGGGCGGCGGAAAAGGACATAAGGATATTGTGATGGTTACACTTGGCACAGGTGTAGGCGGCGGAATTATCATTGGCGGCAAAATGGTATCCGGAAGCAAAGGTGCCGGTGGTGAAATCGGACATATGAATGTAAATGAAGAGGAAACAGCTACTTGTGGCTGTGGAAAGCATGGATGCTTAGAGCAGTATGCTTCTGCAACAGGTATTGTTCGTTTAGCAAAGCTTCGTTTAGAAGAAAATGCGGATGAAACAATGCTTCGCACATATAATCCACTGACAGCAAAGGATGTTTTTGATGCTGCAAAAGCAAAAGATGCAGTAGCAGAGGAAGTGGTAGAGAAAATGGCAAAAATCTTAGGAAGAGCCCTTGCAAATATTGCCTGCGTGGTAAATCCGGAGATTTTCGTAATCGGCGGCGGTGTTTCTAAAGCAGGAACAATTATTACAGATCGCGTGAAAAAATATTTTGAAGAAAGTGCTTTCCATACCTGTCTGCATGCAGAGTTTGCACTGGCAACATTAGGGAATGATGCAGGAATGTATGGATGCGTACAAATGATTTTAGAGTAAATAATAGGAAACAGTTATAGATGCTTTAAAATCAGCAGGAGGTTCATATGGAAATTGAAAAAGCGGTGATGCGTCAGCACAAATTTTTTGCAAGTGGTCGAACAAAAGATTATGCATTCCGAAGAATTGCACTGTTGAAATTGCAGGCAGGAATCCGGAAATACGAAAAGGATTTAATCAAAGCCTTACAGAAGGATTTGCATAAGTCTAAGTCAGAGGCATATATGGCAGAAATTGGACTTACCTTATCCGAATTAACCTATAATCTTCGGCATTTAGCTCGTTGGATGTATCCAAAATATGTGCATTCATCGTTATTACATTTTCCGGCAAAAAGTTATGTCATGCCAGAGCCGTATGGAGTAACTCTGATTATGGCACCCTGGAATTATCCGGTTCTATTATGCCTAGAACCATTAATTTCCGCTATAGCAGCGGGAAACTGCGTGGTGTTAAAGCCATCTGCATATGCACCGACGGTTTCTAAAGTGTTAAAAAAGATGCTTACAGAGCTGTATCCTGAAAAATATGTATTGGTAATAGAAGGCGGCAGAGAAGAAAATCAAAAGCTTTTAGATTGTCGGTTTGATAAGATTTTTTTCACTGGCGGCGCAGCCGTTGGAAAAGAAGTATTGCAAAAGGCAGTAAAGCATATTACACCTGTTACCTTAGAGCTTGGCGGAAAGAGTCCTTGTATTGTAGATAAAACAGCAAATATCAGGCTGGCAGCCAAAAGAGTTGCCTTTGGTAAAATATTAAATTCCGGTCAGACTTGTGTGGCACCGGATTATCTGCTTTTGCATGAGAATATCAAAGAGCCATTTTTACAGTGCTTAGAGCAGGAATTTATCCGGATGCTAGGAAATGAACCGTTACAAAATCCGGATTATCCGCGCATTGTCAATGAAAAGCACTATCATCGCATTATGAAGCTGATACAGGCAGAAAACATTCGGTTCGGCGGCTATGGAAATCGAGAGGATTTACAGATTGCACCAACAGTATTAGAGGATGTAACCTTAGATTCGTTGGTTATGCAGGAAGAGATATTTGGTCCGATATTACCGGTTCTTACCTTTCAGCGGAGAGAAGATGTCTTAGGAATCATTGAACATTACGAAAAGCCCTTGGCGTGTTATCTTTTTACAAAGGATGCAAAATTCAAACGCTGGGCATTAAAAAATATATCCTTTGGCGGTGGCTGTATCAATGATACGATTATGCATATCGCAAGCTCTGAGCTTGGCTTTGGCGGCGTAGGCGCAAGTGGAATGGGCAGTTATCATGGCAAGAAAGGATTTGAGTGTTTTTCTCATGAGAAGAGTATTGTAGAAAGAGGTACATGGATAGATGTTCCTGTGCGTTATCAGCCTTATGCGAAGTGGAAGAGCTTTTGGATAAGAAAATTTTTAAAGTAAAAAATTCAGCAATGTCTAGACAAAACAGAAAAAATGTGATATGATACTTAGGCATGTTTGAGATGTAGCATGTCTAAGTAAATAACGATGCGTGGCTCAGCTTGGTAGAGCGCTGCGTTCGGGACGCAGAGGTCGCAGGTTCGAATCCTGTCGCATCGACTAAGGAAAGCCAGTAAAATCAAGGCTTGAGAGAAAAGAAAGCACTCCATTAACGGGGTGCTTTTCTTGTTTTGACTAACATTTGATTAACGCAAAATATTTTAGTTTTTTTTCTGGAATAGTTCGCCTAAGGAATTGGCAGCAGTAACATCCCAACCGGCAGGTGAATCGCACTCACCCAACCCGGTAAGAATAACAGTTATAAAATAGCCGTTAGCTTTCTCAGGGCAGGACGGCTATTTTTTATGCTTATAATTATTTACAAGCGTTATTACGGTACACAACATGATGACAAAAGTAAATAAGCCGGAATATGTAACCATAATTACCACCCCTTTCCACAAGACTGGATTGGGTTGGAGCCCGAGATAGACTATAAAAACGCTGATTTATAATGTACAAAAAAATACAAATACAGTATAATGTAGAAAAGGATGTGATAGTATGATACAAGATAATGAATTAAAAAATATTTTAGAAAAATTATCGGCAAGTATAAAGGTAGTATATGGAAGTAAGTTGAAAGCTATTATTTTATATGGCTCCGTAGCACGGGGAACAGCGACACCAGAATCAGATATTGATATCATGGTTTTGGTAGATTCTTCGGCAGAAGAATTGAAAAAGTATGCGGATAAGCTGTGCGATGTTTCTACAGATTTTGCATTAGAATATTTTAAGGTGTTTTCGATTATAGATGTTTGTTATGCTGAATTTAGTGAATGGAAACAGGTGTTACCATTTTATCGAAATGTAGAAAATGAAGGAGTTGTTTTATATGCAGCCTAATGAAAAAGATTTGTCAAATTATCGTTTGGAGCGAGCAAGAGAAGATATTCAGACCGCAAAAATTAATTTAGAAAACGGTTTGTATAGAGGTGCTGTTAATCGTTCTTATTATGCTATTTTTCATGCTATTCGTGCAGTAAATGTTTTAGATGGTTTTGATGCGTCCAAACATTCATCTGTGATTGCATATTTTAATCAATATCATGTGCATACAGGGGATTTTGAGAAAGGAACATATAAGATTATAGATTCTGCTTACAGAATTCGGGAAAAATGTGATTATTCAGATTTTTTCATTGTTTCAAAGGAAGAAGCATTGGAACAATATGAGAAAGCTGTTGAGTTTTTGAGATGTGTTGAGGACTTTTTAGAAGAATAGAATTGGAGAAAGATATGCCTGGTTTAGAAGAAATTTATAGTTCACATCCGTTTAGGACTAGAAATGCAGATGAATATGAGTTAGAGAATATTTTGGATTTGTTTGTTGATCCGACGGATGGATTGAATAGACCGTTTGTATTATCATTTCTACTTATAGAATGTTGAGAAAATTTGGAGATAGAATATGACGAATTCACAAGCATGGGATTATGCGATTGGATTAATTAAGGTAGATGGGTTAGAACCTACAGAAGATTTTAAAAAATATATAGAAAAAGAAAAAAATGGCGAAGCTTCAATGGAAGATTTAAAATTGTATTTAGATAAGAAATATAAGGTCAAATTAAGAGATGTCAAAAGTTAGATGAAGCAGGTTGGTGAAGAGAAAATTCTGAGAGAGGAGGAGCAAAATGTCTCAAAGTTTAAATGAGTTACTGAAACAATATGTAGAAGATGTGCATACAATCTACGGACAAAGATTAAGAGCCGTGATATTATATGGTTCCTATGCAAGAGGAGACTTTAGACCAGAATCAGATATTGACATTATGATATTGGTAGATTTAACAGATGAAGAAATTAAGGAAAAAGGTCATGCTCTTTCAGATATGACTTTTGACTATAATTTTGATAATAATTTAGAAATTATGCTGATTGTGAAAAATCAGGAACATTTTAACAAATGGCTTAGGGCATATCCATTTTACAACAATGTAAAAAAAGAAGGAATAGAATTATATGCAGCTTAATTTAGATGATACAGGTGGAGCAAAAGAAGTGGTTAGAATGGTGGAAGAATATTTACAGTCATTGGAATAAAGATATTTAGTATACATAGTGGGTACAATATCATTATTCTAAATTCTGTTCTAAAGTCCGTTCTAATGAAACGGTTTGTAAATTATAAACGCTCACAGCGTGTAAAATGCAACTACACCTCGCAACTCCTTATTCTATCGGCATTAACGGATTTTGACAAACCCAAATCAATCAAATTCAAGCTGGAAAAAATTGCGTTCGGGACGCAGAGGCCGCAGATTCGAATCCTGTCGCATCGACTAGGAAAAGCCAGTAAAATCAAGGCTTGAGCGAAAAGAAAAAAGGATGTTAGGATTAAACACAATGATAATGTAGGAGAAAGTGTAAATTGAAAAAACTAATAACAGCTACAATAAATGAAGAATATAATCAGACCATCGAAAATGCAGTGGCAAGTTTACCGATTATAGTTCAGAGTAAAGCTAGACAGGCATTTCAATACGAGTAGGAACAAAACTATGACAAGGCAATAGAGTTGTGTACGCAGTTGTTGGATGATCAAGGTAAAGAAGGGTATTATGAAATTCGTATGCTCTTAGGAAATTGTTATTTTGCCAAGAGAAAAGCTTTTTTAGCAAAAAAGATATATCAGGAGTTGGTAATGGAGTTTCCTGATAAAGAACTTCCACATATGCATCTTGGGTTTACATATCATATGATGGAAGAATACGAACAGGCAATTACAGAGTTTGAAAAAATATATCCTCCTAGTGGGTATTATCCTTTCTTTTATAATTCTTATGGAGATTGTCTGCAGGAAGTTGGTAAACTTAAGCAAAGCAGAGAAATTTTTTATAAAGAAATAGAATTGTATGAGAAAACAGGAGTTATTGCTTCGGCTGAAATGTTAGATGGAACATACGAAAATCTGCTGTATTTGGATATTGCACTTAGAAATAATTGTTATCAGCAGGATTTGCAGTCCTATTATAAATTCCTGGATTCCATTGAAATGAGTGAAATCATGCAGGAGCATTTGGCAGGAACAATCGTGTATTTATGTGAGTTGCTTCAAAATAAATGGTACAGACCGCTGTTTTTGGAATTTATAACTTATATAGAAAATAAAGGATATCTGAATCTGGAATCTTATAGAAAAACAGTGGAATCAGCATATGCATCTTTAGAATCCTATCAATATCATGAAGATTCTAAAGTAAATGCTTTTATGGAAAACTATCTGACAGCAAGTAATGGTCGGGAATATGGCTTGGTAGATGCGCCATATGAAGAAATGCGAAGAGAGATACTGACAAGAGCCTATATGTATGAATGGTATATTTGTCAATATTATCCGGGGCACGAAGAAGAGTTTTCCTATATTGAAAAGACATATCCTTATACATGGAAGGTTATCCAAAATTTTATGCAAAATGTTATGCAGGATACAAAGTCTTTACAGGAAAAAGTGCTTAAGAATTTATATGATTTTATACAGACAAAAGAATCTGTGAAAGAATTAGAAAAATCACTGGAAAAAGAATATGCAAAAGAAATTTCACAAAAAAAAGAACCTGTATATCTTCATGAGAGCATAGAACCCTATGAAAGAACACAGAAGAAAATCGGACGAAATGAACCGTGTCCATGCGGTTCGGGTAAAAAATATAAACAGTGTTGTGGAAGATAAAACTGTACAATAAGGAGATTTGCTATGAAAGCATTTCAGTTAAAAATTGCAATCAAAAATTCAAAGCCTCCAATCTGGAGAAGAGTGATTGTCCCAGCGGGCATTACCTTTTCTCAGTTGAGTTTAATATTAAATGAAGTTATGGGATGGAGTGGATATCATTAGTGACAAAAATCATCCGGAATATGAAGAACACATGGAATGGCTGGACTGGGTAGGCTATTCAGATGGCTGTGATATGAATGCTATAAATGATATGTTTGGCTCGGATAACGAGGATAATGAATAAATGAAAATATATATTAGGCTATTCCTTCTGATAATAGGTTGTTTTATCTGTGGATGCGGTAAAAATGAAGAAGTAAAAGTAGATTCCTATATAGAAGAAACGGAAACATCAGAGAAAAATCAGAATTATCATGTAGAAAAAATAGAAGTTTTAGAAAAAGATTCACTAGGTGGAATAGTAGCTGCTTATGCATATGATTTGGTGATGTTTGATGTGAATAATCCTGAATATAAGCAGATTAATCAAAGGTTAGAAGAGCTTTATGAGGTTTATGAGGAAAGCTATAAGGAGCTGTTTTTTGAATATGTTTACAGTGGAAGAGACAGCGATTACAAAACGGGTGATTATCCTTACTATTGTACAAGTAAATTGAAAAGTATATATGAAGACAAAGACTACATAAGTGTTGTTATGGAGGAGTATTGGTATGCAGGGGGAGTTTCCTCAACCGATATAAGGGCTTATAATTTTCATGTAAAAACAGGGGAAGTGCTTTATATGGATGATGTGTTGGGGATGCAAGCCGCTAATGCAAAGCAGTATGTGATAAATGTCATTTATTCCCAGTTGGAATTTATGAATTCAAGACAGGAAATCATGGGTATAGAAGCGTTTTTAGAAGAATTAAAGGTAGAGGATTTTAAATTTTATCTGGATGAAGAAGGCATGAAAGTATTCTTTAATACAGGAGAAATAGCTTCAAATGCAGCCGGGGTTTTAGTGTTTGAAGTTCAGTAAAGGAAAGGCATAGATATCTGTAGAATAGATATTTATGCCTGTTTTTTTGATACTATAATACAATATATTTTCCGTTTTCAAATTTAAAAACAGTAGTCAAATCTGCTGAAAAATAGTAATATTCCGGTTCGTATAGCTTAGAATTGGGATTATTCGTATATACAAGATAACAATAACGGCCTTGAACTAAAAAGGGGTTGGTGTAAGGTGCAGATACATCCAGATTGCTGTCAGCGAAATATTGTGTTGTATATTCTTGAAACTCATTTTGTGTTGCACAGTAGTCAGAAGATAAAAAATAATCTCCACTTAAATCTTCATAGGATATAGAAATACTGTTCATAAGGTCATATTGTTCGCCCTCTAAAAAGGGAAGGATAAATGATTTCAAAGCGTATAGCTGTTCATAGGATACGGCGGAATTTGTTGTCTGGTCTAAGTATGTATATATATATAGGAATGCTTTATCTATCTGGTTTAAAGAAATTAAACAGTAGCTATATAAGCAGGTAAGCTTATAATTATCAGAACCGGAAGCCATCTGATTTTCACATAGTGAAAGTGCAGTTGTATAATCTCCTCTATCTATTAGTTGTTCAATAAAACTGTATGCTTCACATTGGGCGGAAGCGGATAGTAAGAAATCCTGTATTTCCTGATACATTTGCTCAGATAAATAACCAGAATAATATTTGTCTTTTAAAGTCTGGTAAGCTCTTGTGCTGTATGAAATATTTTCTTTACCGTATATGTTTTTTAAATAATGTAATAGAGTATATGCACTTTTATCGTAGTCTTTTCGGTTCCAGTATATGTCACTGGCATAGGCATAAATAATATATTCATCATAGTTTTTATCCATGAGTTTTTCAAAACGAACTATTGCGGACTGAGTATCATTTTGATGGTAATCATCGATGGCAGACACTAGGGTTTCTGAATTAGTACCTATAGTAAATAAGTGGCTGTTACGATAAATTGGAAAGGCAATTAAAATGATACTCAGTATAAATGCAAATATTCTTTGTATGAAATTTTTAATCTGGAATTTTATATCATGAATATGGTAAGTAATTTTACTTATTGCCAAATCACTGGAATACTGCTGGTCTCTTAGTAGTGCTTTAAGTAGTGAAATTTTCTTAAAAGGAGAAACAGGCATAGACATAATATTATCAATAATTGGTGTTAATTGCATTTCTTCTGAAAAGGCTGTTAATCCTTTTTGGTATGTATTATATTCCATAGAGTAAGTTCCTTATAATGCTGCTATCCACATCATTCCGCCAAAGAAAGATAGGTTCATCAGTATAACTTTTATTATTGCAAAAGCAAATGAATTGTTTTTAATTTTATGAGGTATGAAAAAGAAAATGTTACATATATTAAATGCGATAAATATAGGAAGAATTAGCATTATAGCATAGGGTAAAAAATAAGAATAATTGCCTTGAATGTATAAATCTATAAACAAATCTCCTAATATAGCATAATAAAGTAAAGCAAGAATTGTCTTCCATAGCGTTCTTGAACGAAAACCGGGAATATATTTCAAAAATGGTAAATAGGAAGAAATACTCTTTTTTTGCACATTTTCAATTTCTTTTTTTAACTTCATAACAGAAGAATATCTGTCTTGTGGATCTAATGTAATCGTATTGTTCAAAAGCTTTAGAATAGCTGAATTTTCGCAATATTTCATTTCGCCGGGATGCTTTCCGGTCAACATATAGTTTAGAATGCAGCCGATGGAGTAAATATCGGCTCTTGCATTAGATTGTGTAGCACTTCGGACTTCCGGAGCTACAAAGCCTAATGTACCTAATACTTCTGTATCACTATTTTTCCCATAAGAAAATTTGCGGGCAATGCCAAAATCTATGATTTTTATATGAATGGAATCGGAATCCTCTTTAGACTTACAAACAATGATATTATTGGGAGTAATATCTTTATGAATAAATCCCTGTTTATGAAATTCTTCTAAACCTTCGCATAATTGTACGCAGACATCTAATGCAGTTTTTATATCTAAAAGTCCATGTATATGAATATATTCCTGCAAAGTGAGTCCATTTACATATTCTGTAATGGCAACAGAGCAGTCTTCAAAAGTATGTACAGCATAGACATTTGCGATATAAGGATTCCATGAAGTACTTAATTGCGCATAGATGGAAGCTCTTTTGACATCCATTTCTTTTATAATGAGCCGTTTAGGGGTAGTCGGAGTCATAGCAATATAGGTTCCGTAGGTTTTGTTTGGCGTTAAGTTATCTAAAATGGTATAGTAGTTTGATAAAGTTTGAAATGTAGTATCGTTCATTTTATTAATCACCAAATAAATTGCTATATCCACTATCACATAATTTCTCTAAGATATCTTCATATGAAATATGATGTGCCAATCCCCACATAATAATGAAATCCTCTTCTTTGCGAGCATATAGCTGACCTACTCCGGCATATTTTAGGAGAGTGTTTGTTTCAGCTATAGAGGCACCTATTACAATACAAATTTCTACGAGTAAATACTTAGTAGGATTTTTATTAGATATTCTTTCAGTGTTGAGTAATTCATAGAAATAGGAACTACCGATTTTACAGTTACCAAGAATATAGCTTTTGGTAAGAAGAGGATTTTCTTTTTGTTTATCCTCGATTAACTGTTTAAAGTATTCAGAAAATTGCTTTTTATCAATAAATCCGCTTAAATCCAATTCGGAAAAATCGTTTGTCTCATAAAGCTTTTTTGTATTTAACTCTGTAATTTCTCCCATAGTATCAGCCCCCTTCTTTGGTAGTATAGCATATAAAAAGTAGGTTGTCAGTAGTTGTCCGCTGCTAGCGAGTTACAAAATCAAACGGATAAGATATGATAAGTTTGTAAAGAACAATACACAAAAAAAGGAGGGCATTTTATTATGAAAAGAACAGGAGAAGCTATTGGATCAGGAACAGGTACACTAGGTGGAGTAGTAGCAGGAGCAAAAATTGGCAGTCATATTGGAATTGCAATCGGTGGCCCAGTGGGAGCTATTGCAGGAACAATTCCATGTGCAATTATCGGAGGACTGCTAATTGGTTTGACTGGAAATAAAATTGGCAGCGAAATTGATAGAAAGCAAATGTAGTAGAGCATACGAATATGAATGCTGTATAAAAGTTTGTCTTATCAGCGAAGAAGGAGGTGATAAAAACATTTAATATACATAGAAATGCAAACACAGTATAATGGAGAAAGAATATTGTGTAAATGTGAATATTTTTATTGGGAAAGATAGCTAAGGAAGTGAGTATATGATTCATTTTATGAGAACTGTAAAGCAAAATACATGGGAACCAGAGAGTATGGATATGAGCAGAATTGAACACGAATGTCATTATATTCGTCATGCTGCATATCAGGATATCTGCATTTTATTAGAAAGAAAAAAGTATATAGAGGTTGTAATTCGAAAGACGAGTACAGAAGAGGTTTTTTATAGGTTTATTGTTGCACCGGATTACTATTGGAGTGATGAAGAGGAAGAATTATTTTGTAAACTGGTGCAAAATGAAAATATGGCATATAGCGGATATCATTTATTGACTATATACGAGCGATTCGCGGAGCAATATCCCCAATGGCATTTAAAAAAGTATACAAATAAACCCTTACGCTTAATGGATCATATTCATCACTGTCAGCAAAGAGGAACTGTAAAGGAAATTTTATACAAATCCGGCTTGGATGAAATAGCAGCAAAAATAGAAAAAATCGATGAATATAATATGATAGGAAATTCACCGGCAGAGATTTTTTCAGGGTTAAATATGCGACTGTTGAGGGCAGTCAATATACCTGAAGGAATAGAATTATTGGAAGAAAACTGGAAACGAGATATACTGCTTAAGCTGCAAAATACATATGCGTGGATGTTTGAAAATACATTTAATGCATTTTTGTGTAAGTATCTGAATGAACTTATAGAAGAAGAGTATGCATTGAATGAAATTGCTGAGAAGTTCCGTATACATTACAAAAAAATGTCCGATTTCTGGATAGATGCACAATATCAGAATTATAAGATTTTTATACATCAGAAAGAGTGTGTAAGAAATACGCTCAAAGAATTTATTACTGAAAAGGAATTAAACAGCAAAGATGATCTCTTTGTTCGTCAAATATATAATTATTTGATAAAAAACAAAGCAAGCTGGGATAAGAAAATAGAAGATTCAAATAAAAAAAGAAATCCTAGATATGAATGGAAAGATTACCAATATAGTGTACATTTCCCGAAGAATACAAAAGAGTTTATACTAGAGGCCATAATACAAAAAAATTGTCTTATGGAGTATCTGGAGAGTTTTACAGATAATATTACAGATATTTTATTTTTAAGACAGGTTGGGAACGAAAAAGATTCATTTGTTACAATGGAAATTTATCAAGGCAAAATTGTACAAGCATATGCAAAATGCAATAAAATTCCAAATGAAAAAGTGCAAGATTGGATAAAAAGATATGCAGAATATGTGGGTGTGGAAGTAAGTGAGAGATGCTTTGATGAGAATGTGGAGTATGAGAATTTTTAGATATGTGATTTTGTATTCAATATAAAGCTGCAATGGGGTTGAAAAAGAAACTGAAATGGTTTAAAATGGAAATATAAAAGTTAATGAGTATATGAATTTCTAAAGGAGGGGTGTTATATGTTTGAATTTGAATGTTTAACTACAAATGAGAATACATCTGTTACAACAGAGGAATGTTCTCCATTTTTTGGTGAATGCTATCCAGTAGCAGAAGGCTAGTCATAAATTGGTTGCGATTTAATAAAATTGCGTTGGTTAAGTGGCACAAAAATGAGCGCATTGTTTTAGGCAGATAGATAAGACAATGTGCTATTTTTGTGTTTAAATATTAGGAAAGAAAAGTGATAAAGATGTTGTATACATTGAATGAAAATGTGTATTTAGTTAAAGGAAAAGCGAGAAGCTGTATATATGATTTGAATAACTCTAAATTGTATAGCGTAAATAATGCTTTAGCAGAGAAAATTGAACAGGCTAATACAAAAGGAATTGATATACATATAGGGGATAAAAATTTAAAAAATATATTGGATGAATTTATCAGAATAGGACTATTCATTTTAGCAGAGTCAGTATTGCCAAAGAAAATTGACGATATAAAAAAATATGATGATGGATGTATATTTGCATGGATTGAAATTACAAATAGATGTAATTTAAGATGTTTGCACTGTTATAACGAATCAGATGTACGGTGTGACAAGGTTATGTCATTAGATAATTATAAAAAGGTAATTAATGACCTTGTAAAAATGAATGTGAAAAAAATACAACTTATTGGTGGAGAACCGTTATTTGAGAAAAATCTTCTTAAGGACATGCTTGCGTATACAGTTGGGAAATTTTCATTTATTGAAATATTTACAAATGGGACATTATTTTCTGAAGATTGGTTTGATTATTTGGCAGAAAACGATATTCATATAGCATTATCTGTTTATTCATATAACGAAAATGAACATGATAAAGTTACAAAAATGAAGGGTTCATGGATAAGGACCAATCAAACAATAGAGGAATTAAAAAAACGAAATATAACATACAGAGTTTGTAATGTGTTGATGAAAGATGTTGACTTGGGAGAAAAAAATACAAATTTATATGAATTAAGCAGTGAAAAAGATATTGTAAGAGTGTCTGGTAGGGCAGATTTTTCTTTACTATCAGATGAATTAATTCGAAAAAAGCTGATTACAAAGCAGACTTTTCAGAAGCCTATTCAAAGAGATTTTTGCTGTTCTTTGGTTTCGGGTCATAACTGTTTTAAAAATAAAATATATATTTCTGCCGATATGAAGGTTTATCCTTGCGTGATGGAGCGAAGAGTTATGCATTGTGAGATAAGTGATAATAAAGAAATCGTTTTAAAGGATTCTATTCAAAACTTAAATAAAGATAAAATCAAGGAATGCAGCGATTGTGAATTTAGATATGCTTGCTATGATTGCAGACCCAATTCGTTATCAGGAGATATTTTGGAAAAACCATGGTATTGTACTTACAATCCACAGCTAGGAGTGTGGGAAGATGTGGATGAATTTATTATAAATCTTAAAAACCAATGGGAAAATTAGAAATATAGTTTTTGAGGTGTCAAATGAAAGAACAATCAAAATGTTGGAAAATACTAAATAATACAGATTTACAAAATGAAAAAGGAATCAATCAAGCCTTAAAAAAAGAAGGATTTTATTCTAGTTCGCATGGATTTCCAATTGCAGCGTTACAATTTGAATTAACATCTCATTGCAATTTAGCCTGCAAACATTGTTATAACAATTCAGGAATTCATAACATATCAGATGCAATAACTCCAAAAAAATGGATTGCTTTTGCAGAGTATCTTGTGGAACATGGAGGAATATTTGAGTGTATTTTGTCTGGTGGAGAACCGTTATTATTAGGCGATGATTTGTTTCAAATTATGGATATTTTACATGAGGATGACACAATTTTCTTTTTGATTACGAATGGATATCTTTTGACGAAAGAGATAGTAAAGAAATTAAAAAAATATCGTTATCACAAAATTCAAGTTTCTATTGATGGCTCTACTCCAGAATATCACGATTCTTTCCGACAAAGAAGTGGAAGCTGGAAAAAGGCGGTTGATGGAGCATTTGCTGTTTCTAGTAGTGGGATTCCTTTGAAAATAGCACATTGCGTTACACCGTATAATATTCATAATATTGATGATATGTGTACATTGGCGTATTCTCTTGGAGCTACAAGTATTATGGTTGGAGAACTTTGTCTTAGTGGAAGAGCTGCACTTAATCAGGAATTATTATTATCAAATGAGCAGAGAGAAATGCTTGCGAATAAGGTTAAAGAGAATATGGCCAAATATGATGGACGAATGTGTGTGAATACTTCCCATAGTGTCAAAGAGGGGTTGGTGAGACATTATAAATCACCGAATTCTGGGGCAATTATCCGACCTAATGGTGATATCAGAATAGATGGTATGGCACCATTTGTCGTGGGAAATATTTTGAAAGAGGACTTTGCTGAAATTTGGATAAAGAAAATTTATGAATCTTGGAATGATCCTAAGGTGTTGGAGTTTATAGAGGGTTTTGATGAGATGGATAGAAATCATTCTTATATAAATTATGTGGAAGGGGATATTTATATATAAGTGAAAAGACGATTTTTTAAAATGAGGGTATCCCAAAAGTCATGAACTGACTTTTGGGATACCCTCTAATAGAAGGATGGATATAAATCTTTAGAGGGAATTATAGGATATTTTTGCCCATCAGGAAGAATTACATCTAAATTTAACGGATTATCTGATGAAGCAAGAAAAGCTTTTTCAATATAGTCTAAATCAGTATTTCCATCCAGAGAAAATGAATATCCCATTCTGTTTAGCTGGTGTATATTAGGAAAATACATAAGTAACCAGTCAATATTTTTTGGATCAGAATATGGATTTTTTATGATTAATGGCAGTCTAAAGGATACTATGTTT
Source organism: Lachnospiraceae bacterium (assembly GCA_017625255.1). Lineage (GTDB taxonomy): Bacteria > Bacillota > Clostridia > Lachnospirales > Lachnospiraceae > Roseburia_B. The sequence continues at coordinate 13,097 of JAGALK010000063.1, read as the reverse complement.
TCTACATTAATACAGATATCGCAGTTGCCAGATTGATTTATTAAGGTATCAAACATTTCGTCTACAGAACCTGTAATGCCATTGATTCGTATTTGAAAATTATATTTTGAAGCTGTGTCAAAAAAATTATAGCGTATTGGTTTCTGTAGAAGTCCGTATATTAGTATTGTAGAATTTATAGCGTCTATTTCGTCAAAAACTAAATAATTTGTAATGTAAAAAGCTCTGGCATCTTTGGTGTAATAATTTAGGGCATAAAAATATTGTGTGTAATCGTCTGCTAGGTTTAGTATCTCTTCGATGGAAACTAATTTATTTTCAATATTATAAATCAGATAGTTTCGTTCTATCCAAATCTTTAATTCTTTTTTGAGATTTTCTTTTTCGCTATAGTGATTATCAGTTAGTGAATATATTTTTTTTAATTGTTTCCCAGATGGATATATAACATTAAATTCTATAGGTTTTCCTTGATAGTAACAATGAATCATTTTATACAAATCATTTTCTGATAATAATGAAGAAGAATCATTTGAAAATTGATATCCCAGTTCTAATAATCGTTTGATATTATTGGTTTTAATATATTTATCAAGTAAAAAAGATTCACTATAATGAACATGGTTATTATGGATTTTTAGTCCATCAGGAGCACATTTATTGAGCATATCTGATTGTTTTTGGGATATGCATATTGGCAGAATAGTTGCATTATATATGTTTTGGGATGTCACATAAATTGTACTAAAGACATTTTTTTCCATTAATCCATATACACCTGTCGCAGAAATTTCCTTGCCTGATTTTTCGTTTAAATAAAATTTTGTATCATAGTTTCTAGCAAGTATATAATAATTATCTCTTAGATGTAAAAATTGAAATAGAAGTTTTTGCATAGGTATATCTTCTGGGTTTTCTATAAGTTTATCGCAATTTAAAGAAATTAATTTATATTCATTTTTTTCAAAATTAACTGCTATGTAAGGAAAATACTTATATAAATTCCAAGATAATGTTAAGTTGTTTAATATTTGATTTATAGATACGGGTATCCGATAGTTATATGAATCATATATAACACAATTTTCTTTTTTTAAATAACGATTTATTTGATTTTCTGCATACCATGTATGACATAGTCGGTGATAATGCATTAAAATACCAGATTTTTTTAGATCAAGTTCTTTAGTAAATATTCTATGATATTGAGTAGGTGGTTGCGGTGGCATAGGTTTAATAGAAGCTGGAGTCTTGCTAGTGCCATCATATATATTATTTAACACTTTAGATTGGATTTTTTTGTTCAGCGAATTTGTAAATATTCTTGTTAATATAAAAATGGAATCTTGAAATTCATTTCGTAAAGATTCAGTTGTATTTATTTGGGTTAAAGATTCTTTTGCTTTGTAAAAACAATGTACTGTATAGAATTTAGTTTCCTTTTTTTCATATGCTATATATAAAAATTTATACACATAATATAAACATTTAAGGTAAATAACTTTACTATTTTCGGTCGAAGATAGTTCCGTTATTAAATTTTCGATTTCGCTTTCATAGACTTTATTGGTTGTAAAATTAGACTCTATAGACAAGAGCCATAGATGTATATAGAGTTCAAACTTTTGTTCTGCGGCTAAACTTTTTCTCTTGGAGAGGGAAATTAAGTATTTTTCATCATCATAAAGCTTGACATAAGGTAAGTAGTGATTATGTTTGGCAGTTAAATAAGCAATAATTCGTTCACATTCAATTCTAATAAGTAACTCATAATCAAACTTTTTTTTCTTATAGTGACTAAGCTCTTTCATGATTCTAGAAGCATCTGTAAGCAATTTGTAGATGGCAGTTTCATTAGTATTATCAAGAATTTTATAATTATCATAAAATAAAGGATGAACCATAATATGCGCGGTAAACCATTTGGTATAAGCTAATTTATAATCTCTTACAGCATTAATTTGAAAACAGGATTTGCAGCGATTAAATAAGCGTTCTGTTTGTTCCAAGGTTAATATTTCTATTTTTTCAGAGTTTTTTATGGAATCAAACATAGCTGTTACTTTTTTTGAGGTTTTTTCAGACACATATTCACGAGGAAGTTCCTTTGGTCTTTGGAGTTCTTCTAGATATGATAAATTTTCATAAAGCCATTTTGCAGGGCAGTGGAGACATTCGAAAGTACAACCCTCCTTGTGATTAATTTTTTCGCAATTAAAAAAAAGTGTGTTATCTAAATGTTGATTAGGGGTAATTAAATCTGAAGAAAAATCAGAATTTTTAATAACCTCTATAGCGTGAGATAATATGTTTTTTGGCTCTTTATTGGCATAATATGATTTGCACATTCCCAGAAATTCACGGATTATATCATATGTAAAAATTGTTTCATTTAGTTTATTTATATGGAATTTATTTGTAAATGGTCGGTATTCATTTTGGGAAAGCGTATTTTGTGAATTCCATGCAGGGGTTAATAAGGGATCAAAATTTCCAGCAGGAGATTTTTGGGGTTTGTCTGGATAAAAACAAGAACAAAGTATTTGGGAAAATAATACTCGCATTTTATCATTTTTCCATGCACATTTTTTTTTAGAAGTTATTTGGGAGTTGGTGTTATTTTCCATAATATAAAGAATCCTTTCTCATAAAAATTTAGATGATAAAAAAATACACGGTGCTACACGCTTTTTTTGGATGTATTATGATTTTGTAAGCAACAAAATAATTCAACATAACGGAGGAAACAAAATGAGCAATTATAATTTACGCGTTTTTAATGGATGCAACCACCCAATCAATTTCTATTCAAAAAACTATGCACAAAATCGAAAAACCCAATTTTTTTTGACAACTGAAAATGCTTTGCCAGATAAAATTTATTCTCAGGGCAATCCGCTTTCGGCGTATTCTTATTTCGAACGAGCAAATCCTTGTTGTGGTATAAATTTATTTTTTCCAGAAATGTTGAAGGCAAGGTTAGACATTGCTTCTAACTATTATGAGTATGATATCATTCTGGTTTCGAGCCGATATGCTGCATTGGCGAAGCAGGTATTTTTTAATAATCCGGATTATTTGGATAGGCTTTTCTGTCCTATAACATTGTATAACAGAAATCCAGAAGAGAGCAACCAGAATTCCTTAGAAAAAGCCAAGAAAATTGGTTGTATAGGATTTCGGAAAGTCTGGTCAACCAAAACCCCGCAAAACTATATGGCTGAGCTTAGGGCGGGATATTATCCGAGCGTAGCAAGTATGCAGATTTGTCAAGAAATTTTTAGACAATATCCATATCTTGATCCGGAAACGAAGGCGAATTTGGATCAGCTTCAAGCTTTTTTGATGCAGTTTCAATAAAGAATTTAAAATTAAAGGAGAGGGGGTGTTTTCCTATGTTTGACCCAGAAGATTATGAATTTTACGAAGAATGGTGTGATCGCGACGATGAGTGTCACAGCATGAGTTTGGAGGATTATGATGAGGCAAGATGCATCGAAGAATATGGCTATTAAAAGTGATGACAGAAAGGATACAAAACTTTCAATGCCCAAAAATCAAAGACTCTTAATGATTTACAAAAAATTATTGGATGGAGGATTTATCAAAAAATCTTGCATGGCTAGAGATTACAATGTTTCAGAGCGTACCATCCAACGCGATTTGCGGGATATTGAGCTGTTTTTAGCAGAAGAGAGAGTCTTTGGTACTGATGGTCGCTGTTTAGTTTTTGATGCGAGCAGCAATAGTTATTGTCTGGGAAGGAAGGTTAGATAGTCTATGTACATATCTAAAAATACAAAAGAAAGGAGGTTTTTTCATGGGATTTTTAAATGATTACGATAGATTTGAAAGAAACGAATCTGACGGACAAGGTTTTTACGGCTATGATGACGAAAAAACCGGAACAACGGAATGGTACACCGAAGATGGTGTATTAGACTCTGTAACAAAAACACCATCGGATGATGAGTAGTAAAAATATCAGAGTAACTATTCAAATGTATTTAGGAATCTGGTGTATGCGTGCACCAGATTTCTAAATATAAGGAAGGAGAAAACTGTGAACGAAACATATGCATGGGTAGTTCGTCAGATGGGAGATTATCTCAAAGGAAAAGTTTTAGCTGACAATATTGTGAATTTGAGATGGGATATGGTCAGTGGAGGAGCACAAAAATATACTGGAGTATGGGGGTTATATGGCTACATATATTGCGACCAGATTATTGAAGGTGAGATAGGTCATAGCGGTATACATGGACCATGTCCTCATTACATAAAGATATTAATTCAAAAGTGCGATAACGATAAAGATGTCTATAATGCGTTAGCAAAACAAGCAGGAAAAAAGCCAATAGAATCTTGGAGAGGAAAACATATTGCAGAGAAAGTCAGAGAAAAAGTACTGGGTAATCCAGGCATTTTAGCAACGGAGGTTGCGATAATGTTAGAGCAGGAAGGGATTACAGAAAAAGAAGTAAAGAATGCCATACGATACCTGAAAAAATACAAATTTAAAAAGAAACCCGGAGTAATAAGTGTAAAATCAGGAAGAACACAGAAATTATATTTGGAAACGAAAAAGTAGAATATATGGATAAAAATTGCCCAAAGAATCTGAGGTTAGAGATTCTTTGGGCAATTTTTTGTTCTATGCAGTTTGAACAATTCTTTTTAAATATGTTGGTATGGATTCACCGTAAAAAGCAGTAGGAAGATTGTTATCTAGCAAGTGAATGCAGGCAGTTATTTCTTTTACATATTGTTCATAAAACGGATGAATCTGTCGATAGAAAACTATGCGTTTTTCGTTTGCTATCCCTTCAATCTCCTGTAGTATTTGATAAAAATAGGCAGTATGAATTTGAGATGTTTCTACAGGAATCTTCTGTAAAAAATTATTTAATTGCGGCAATATATAATATCCTTTGTTAGCTTCAAATTCTTTGCTAAATTCAGTCAAAAAATAAGTTTTACAGTTGTATAATAAGGAGTAGATTTCTACATAAACCGCTTCCTGTTGTTTCATTTGACACAATTTTTTTAATGGTTTTAAAGTGCAAAGAAATGGTTGATTTAGAAGCTGTGTATAATACTTTACAGCTTCACGGAGCATGGAATCAGGGCTGTCTGATGAAAAATAGTTACAGGTATATTGATACATCATTTCAAGCTGTTTGTAAAGGTCAACAGGGTGATTACTAAGGCTGTCAGATATGGCAGCAAAGTTATTATCTGGCATCAAAAGAAAAGGCTTTGAGCAGAGAACATCTGTCTTTAATCTGGTTGTATATGCTTCTGCCAAAGAAGAAAAAAGGGGAGAAAAAATGTGTGTATTCATAACTGTATACCTCGCTTTTTAGAATGTTTTTATGCAACTCGTTTTAAATAGTCCGTCAATTTTTCATCGGAAAAAAATTCAGGTAAACCAGTACTGATAGAATCTACAAGAGATTCGATTTTTTCAATATAGTTTTTATAAATTGGCAAAACCTGCACACGAAAAGTGGCATGACATTTAATCATGTGGGAGTTTATTTTTTCAATAGCTCTGCAAATATCCAAATCATCCAATTCAAATACAGTAGAAGATTTTTTGCGCTTGAAACAGAATGTAAAAATGTCCCAAGGAGATGTTTTTTCAAATTCTTCTATAGGAACTATATCTAAAAAGTAGTCCAATGCAGGTAAACAATAAGCTTGAGGATTGTTTGCAAGGTGGTTCGTAAATACATGAATAAAATAGGTGTCGCTATTTTTGATTAATGCAACAAGTTCTTCGTATGCTTGTAGTTGTTGCCTTTGTTGGCAAAAAATATATAAAGCGGCTAAGATAGGCGAAATACTTTGGTTAAGAATTTTGCTATAATATGTGGCAACATCTGCAGCAGTACTGGCAGGATTATCCGGAGAAAAAAATGCACAGGCTTGGTGATATTTTGGTTCAATACATTCTCGTATAGCGGTTTTACAGGTTGATAAGGATGTATAAGTTTTGTAATCACCTAGATCTATAGTAGGTACAGTATAATTAAAAGATCGTTTACCGGTTAAGATTTCATTTAGTAATTCGGATTGAAACCTTTCGTGCAATGCATTGGCTAGTGGAGAGAGTGTTTTTTTGGTGTTTGTTGTTTGCATCATAGAATATCTCCTTTTCATTTGAATATATGGGAACAGTATAAATGGTTGGAAAGACAGAAGTTGTCTTGAGCTTGAAAAAAAATATGAAACATGTAAAAATAAACAGAGAAACACACGATTATTAGATAAAAATGGAGGTATCCCTATGCAGACAACCTATGAAGAATATTTAACCACCCCAAAAAGCCTGACCATTGAAAATATGCAAAACATTCACCAGCAGATGCTTGCCGAAATTGGCGAGGATACAGATGCAGAGGAAATCTACGAAGAAATCATTCAGACAGCTACAAAATATGCTAATTTTCGTGCAAACTGGCTGTTATGGGATAAAGCTACAAAGATGGAGAGAGATTCTAGCAGAAGTGCCTGCCATAATTCTGTGATTGTAAAATTCAATATGCTTGCAAGATATTTGAAAATGCAGGGCAAGGAAGTGAAGTGGCGCGAAGCTCTAGGCGATGAAGAAGCAGACAAATATGCCAGAAAAACTATCGGCGATTTTGCCTGCTATCTGGTGTTTATTAACAGTATAAATGCGAGATAAAAATATAGAACGATTATAAGCCTACCGTTGCCGATATCCCTGCAAATGTAATTGCTATGGCAAATAATCATTGGCGGTCATTTCATTTGAACATGACCGCCAATTTTATAAATTTACTGCAATTCAATGGTAAAAGACATACACAAATGCTCGTCCTTCACCTGATATTTTTCCATCAATTTTGGCCCACAGCTATTTGAGCCACAGCCAGACATATATCCATCCAGACAAAGTACGGTATAAGGAGATTTTTCCAGTTCAAAGTTATGCTTTTTAGCGGTAAGCTCTTCCTGCGTATAGTAAGAAGCATTAAAGCTAAATCCATCCCCAGATACAAGAACTTTTCTTCCATCACTGGCAGATAAAGCAACACTGTCGCAATCCCAATGACTGCCATTTTCCTGAGGCTTTAAGTAATTTTCCATTAAGCCGTCTACAGAATTTTCAAACAATCCTTTATAAGAATTTCTGTGCTTATCCTGATAACTTTCGTCTGGTCCATAGCCATAGTAAGTGACTGCTTGATATGCTTTAGGCAGGAACAAACGCAGTCCAAAACGAGGCAAAAATGGCATTTCATTAAGATATGCTTTTCCCATTGGCGGCAGAGTTTTTTTGCGGTCTGCTTCGATGGTTATGGTAATTTTTCCATCAGAATTAATTGTCCAACATAATTTTCCTTCTAGGATCCGTTGAATGGCAACAGCGGATATAGAAAAGACAGAGGTAATAGTTACTGAATCTTTATCCGAATGCCATGCTGTTTCATATATTTTTGTGCGGGCACGATTATATCCTGCTCGCTCCCAGTCTAGGCGAATTTGGCGGTCATTATCCATTGGGGCGCGCCAGATATTCAGTTCTATTGGTTTTTCTATTAAGCTGTTTTGATTGCAAATTAAGGAGGAAAAAGTACCTCTTATTTTATCAAAAACATAGCGGAAATTTGCGCCGAAAAGAATCAGTTCTTTTTCCGTTTCGGTTATTTGAATTTCGTTCTTTGCATTGGAAGAATCCGCTTTGGCAGCAAATCCACAGGCATTTGCTACAGCAGCTTTTGCGGAGGAAATATCCTGACAAATCATAAGCTGATCATGTCCTGCTTCATATCCCATAGGGGTTAAAGGTGCAGCGTTTTTCTGCAAATAATGCAGGTGAATATAGGTGTTTTTGGTTGCCAGAATAGGGCTTGGTAAGGTGAGCTGTATCTTAGATTTTGCAGGGCAATCCACAGGTGGTAATGTATCAGAAATCACAACTTTTCCATCGGTAACAACCTCGTATGCCACATCATAAATATCTTTGATATTCGTGTAGTCTAATTTGTTATCCAGTTCAATCACAATAGATTCCGGACATTTATCCGCCGATAAAGAACCTTTTGCAGTATCGGGATTTACAAGTGCGGCACGAATCGGACGGGCAACATTTTTGTGTTCTTTTAAACCGGTGTGAGGTTTACGGTTTGGATACACCAGACCATCCATACAGAAATTAGAATCGGACAGTTCATCATTCCAATCTCCGCCATAATAGAATTTTTCTCTGCCATCAATGGTTTTACCCATGGATACAGAATGGTCACACCATTCCCAGACAAACCCGCCGATATAACCATCGTATGTATATAATCGTTCAAAGTATTCCTCTAAATCACCCGGTCCATTTCCCATAGCATGGACATATTCTACTTCAATAAATGGTTTGTTTTCCGGGTTGCTACAGAATTTATCAATAAATTCTACAGGGGCATACATACGGGAAAATACATCCAGGTTAGAGGTGTCATTTACATAGTCAGTATCCAGCATTTGCCAAATACTGTTTTCGTAATTTAATACACGGGAAGGATCGTAGGATTTTACCCATGCAGCGGCTTTTTCTAAATTAGGACCATAGCCGCTTTCATTTCCCATAGACCAGGAAAATACGGATGCGCAGTTTTTGTCCCGATGTACAAGATGCTGTATACGGTCTATAACAGCTTCTTCCCAATCTAAATCTTTCATCAGCCAGCCATAGGTGCGGTCATACTGTACTTCTTCAAGGTCGCGGCGAATGCGTTCACCTCCGAAAATGGCATCGCAGCCATGGGATTCTAAATCGGCTTCATCCATTACATAAAAACCATATTTGTCATATAGCTGCGTAGCCCAGGGGGCATTCGGATAATGGCTGGTACGAATGGCATTGATATTGTGTTCCTTCATCAGCTTTAAATCTTTTAGTAACTGTTCACGACTGATAGCTGCACCGGTATAAGGGTCACTGTCATGACGGTTTGTGCCTTTTATTTTAAAATTTACACCATTGATGTAAATGACATTTCCTTTGATATCAATACGGCGAATGCCTACTTTTTGACAGATTACTTCATCAGGAGTTTCTAAAATTAAATCATATAATATCGGATTTTCTGCATTCCATAATAAAGGATTTTTAACCGCAAGATGTATTTTATCGTTATCCTTATCAGCAGGAACTAAAGCTTCTCCTATAAGGCATCCGCAAGGGCTATAAAGCTTTGCTTTTACATCTGTAGAGCCGACAAAGGACAAGTCTATATCTATCGAAGCAGAGTCAAAGGTATCATTTACATTTGTATGTACAAAGTAATCCCGAATATGATTTTTTGGACGAATTAAAAGATATACATCTCTGAAAATTCCGCTAAAACGCAGCTTATCCTGATCCTCTAAATAGGTTCCGTCACACCATTTTAAGACAATGACGGTGAGACGATTTTTACCTGCATTTACATGGTCTGAAATGTCAAATTCACTGCCGGAATGAGAGATTTGACTGTAGCCTGCAAAGCTGCCATTTACCCATACATAATAGCAGGAATCCACACCATCAAAGTTTAGATAGATTTTCTGAGAGATATCCTCTTGGGTTAATGAAAATGTTTTTACATAAACTCCGGCAGGGTTATCATCCGGCACAAATGGCGGATCAAAAGGAATCGGATAGCGGACATTGGTATAGTGACAATGGTCATAGCCTAAAATCTGCCAGCAGCTTGGCACAGAAATTGTATCGTAATCTATGGTACAGGCATCTTTTTCAATACAGTTTTCTGGTACATCATGGTAGCTTTCATAAAATTTGAATTTCCAGTCAGCCCCGTTTAAATTCATGGAACGGGATGTGGTAAGCATATTTGCATCGAATGCTTCGTCCTCTGTGGCGCATGGAATGTAGTAGGCACGAAGAGGTTCTGTGCCTATATGAAGCACCGCAGGATTTTGAAAATAATTTTGTAATTTCATAGTCTCCTCCTATAAACAAATAGAATGTTATCTAGTAGTATTTTACTATCAGAAAAAGGGATATACAAGCAGTAAATATTTTTTGAAAATATTCATACAGCCATCACATAGCGTTGTTACAATAACACAGTTTGCGGGGATTAAAATTATAAAAGGAGAAGGAGAGAAAAATGCAGCCACAAGATACATTTAAGCGATACGAAAAAAAGTATTTATTAAATGCAGAAAAAATGCAAAAACTGTTGCCGATAATAGAAGAACATATGCAGTTAGATGAATATGGAAAGCATACAATTTGCAATATCTATCTGGATACAGAAAATTTTGCATTGATTCGAGAATCCATTGAAAAACCGGTTTATAAGGAAAAGCTAAGACTTAGAAGCTATGGTGTGCCAACAGATTCGGATACAGTATTTTTAGAGCTAAAAAAGAAGTTTGACGGGATTGTATATAAACGCCGTATAGCAATGCCTTTAAAACAGGCAATGGACTATTTATATGAAGGAAAAGAATTAGAACAAAAGGGACAAATTCCAAAGGAATTAGACTATGCCATACAAAAGTATAAGGTTCATCCGGCAGTTTATTTATCCTATGAAAGAAGGGCATATTATGGCAAAGAACAGGCAGATTTGCGCATAACCTTTGATGAAAATATCCTTTGCCGGGAGGAAAAATTGGATTTGCGGGAAGGCAGTTTTGGCACTCCTTTACTGGAAGAATCGGAGTCTATAATGGAAATAAAAATTCCGGGTACGATGCCTTTATGGCTCAGTAAGGCGCTGTCAGAAAACGAAATTTTTCCATTTTCTTATTCTAAATATGGGACATATTATAAAAAATATATTATACCGCAGATGCTTTATAATACCAAAACAAATACGGCACTTTGGTATAAAAATTATAGGAGGGTGCTATGCTAAATAGTATTTTGACAACAGAGGAAACAGTTTTGACAATAGAAAGTTTTTTGATATGTACAGGAGCGATGCTTTTATTTGGATTAGTCCTTGCAGGAATACATATGTATAGAAATCAATACTCCAAGAATTTTATTTTGACACTAACCTTGCTTCCGGTTATTGTCCAGACAATCATTATGCTGGTAAATGGCAATTTAGGAACCGGTGTGGCTGTTATGGGTGCATTTAGTCTGGTGCGTTTCCGTTCAGCACCCGGAAATGCAAGGGAAATCGGCAGTCTTTTCTTTGGGATGGCACTTGGCCTGGCAGGTGGTATGGGATATATAGGCATTGGGGCATTACTGCTTGTACTCGTGGGTACAGCGACCATTATTCTGGTTACCATTCCCTTTGGTGTGCCAAAATCTATTTATAAAAGCTTAAAAATTACCATACCGGAAAATCTGGATTATTATGGAATTTTCGATGATATTTTTGAGACCTATACAAAAAAAGCGACCTTGCTTTCTGTGAAAACTGTTAATATGGGCAGTCTTTATGAATTAAGATATGAAATAGAATTAAAAAATGAGGAATCCGAAAAAGCCTTTATAGATGAGCTTCGGGTAAGAAATGGAAATTTAACGATTGTGTGCGGAAGGATTCCTTCCGGTAAAGAAGAATTGTAGACAAGAATTCGCATATGTGCTAGACTGAATCACTGGAAATGTATATTTTTATACTTTTCCGGTGATTCTTTTTATAGGAAATATAGGCAAAAATCTTATTTGGAATCATCCATGTGACAGAAATTTACCCCAAAAAGAAAGTGAGTGCAAAGTATGAATGTACAAATTATTTTATCCCAGATGCTGATGCTTTTGGCCATGATGCTGGTGGGATATTTTGTCTGGAAAAAAGAATGGCTTTCAGAGGTGACTTATCAGCATTTATCTAAAATCGTTGTGAATATTTTTAATCCGATTTTGGTCATATATGGAGTTATGGGAAAAAGCTCCGGTGGAACAAGTCAGCTTCTCTTGCAAAATGTTGGATTTGTGATTTTTTTCTATCTGTTTATGATTGTATTTGGGATTGTATTGGTGTTAATTATTCGTCCTATAAAGGCGCAAAGAAAGATATATCGTCTAATGACATTATTTCCCAATGTAGGATTTATGGGGATTCCTGTGATTACCAGTATATTTGGAACAGAAAGTATGATTTATATTGTCTTTTATATGCTAGGATATAATCTGCTTTTATATACCTATGGACTTTTGCTGGCAGGAAAAGCGGCGATTGATGGTGGCTGTATGCCGAAAGAAAAGCAGGGCGGACAGTGGAAGAGAATGATAAATCCGGGTGTAATTGCATCTGTTTTGGCAGTAGTGATTTTTGTATTTCAAATGCCAGTACCAACAGCAGTAATGACTTTCTGTGATTATATGGGAAATGCTACGATACCATTATCCATGATCTTAATTGGCGCATCCATTGCCAGAGCAGATTTGAAGAATATTTTTACTAATGTAGAGGCATATATATTTACTATTTTAAAGATGGTGGTATTACCAATTGGAATGATATTGTTGCTAAAAAGACTTCCGGTTGACCCAGTGGTATTTGGTGTATTTGCTTTGCAGCTTGCAATGCCGGTGGGAAGTATTGTGACCTTGATTGTAAAAGAAAGTGGTGCGGATGAAATCTGTTGTACGAATGGAATTGTGTTGAGTACATTGGCGTCGATTGTGACGATTCCGTTGGTGTGTATGTTTTTGTAGATTCCGGTGTACACTGCGGAGTAACTTCACCAAGGACGGACGACATAACACTTTTTGTGTGGTGAAATGTATCATTTTTTTGCTATGTAGTGGCGGCATATAGGGTAGGTATAGGTGTGGACAGATTCCGTTGTACGGGTGTAAGATTTGCTAAATATTCTTATGACAGATATTGGTAACGGATGCGTCGGCTCAAACCGCCTTCCATGGCGGTTTCGCCTAAAATTGCCATCCGTGGCAATTTTCCGCTGGTATCCTTTAGAATATTAAGCAAATCTAACACCCTTCCAAAGTCATCTGTCCACACCTATACCTACCCTATATGCAATCTACATTGTGGAAATGATACATGGGAAGTTGTGAATGTTATATCTGGTTAAGTGAAATATGGAATAGCATTTATTAAACCCTCATGTGTAGGATGGCGCCACTTCACACATGT
>JAGALK010000062.1 GCA_017625255.1 Lachnospiraceae bacterium | reverse complement strand
TCTTTCCAATATCTTACCGCGTCTTTCTTAAATTCTTCTGTGTACTGTGTTGCCATGATCCATTCCTCCATATGTTTATCATTATACATCTATATTAAGAATAGTTCATGTTCAACTTGTGCTATTTATATTCTAGTACCAATGTACCAGAAGCGAAAATCCAAAGGCTACAGGCAGAACTAATATAAACTGTCGTAAAACAGAGATAATAAAGGACTCTAAGCCACCATCTAATGCCTGAAAAATGCCTTGATATGCAATATTTATTCCTGCAAAAATAAAGCTTAAAGAGATAATTCGCATAGCCTGAATACAAATAGTCTGCGTTTCACCGGATAAACCAAATATCGCAGAGAATGGTGCTGCAAATAGTTCAATAATAAGTAAACCAAGCATCATAATTATAGTAGTATAAAGTATGCCATATTTGATGCCGTCTTTGATTCGCTCTTTACTTCCCATGCCATAATTAAAGGCTACAATTGGTGTAATTGCATCACGCAGACCGAAGGCGGCAAATAAAATAAATTGCTGTATTTTGTAATAAAGTCCGTAAGCAGTAACTGCTGATTCACTGATTCCACCCAAAATAATATTCATACCGTAAGTCATAATAGACATGAGTGCCTGAGCAATAATGGCAGGAAGTCCAATGGAGTAAATGGATTTAATAATGTGTAAATCCGGTTTAATATAAGCAAAACCTAAGGGAATGCTTTTGTTTTGTTTCAGGTGGAAAATCAGACCTGTTAGGGCAGAGGCAATCTGACCAATGACAGTAGCATATGCTGCACCAGCCACACCCATAGCAGGAAGTCCAAACCATCCATAAATAAAAATTGGATCAAGGATGACATTAATGACAGCTCCTGTAATCTGAGAAATTGTAGAATATACGGAGTTTCCTGTTGCCTGTAATAATTTTTCAAAAATAGAGAAAAAAACAATTCCCATAGATACAATACAACAGATGCGAAGATAGATAATCACCATTTCTTTGATTTGTGGATTGCTTGTCTGGGAAGCTGTATAGATATCTACACCCAATATTCCAAATAAAAGAAATGCAAGATAAATCACAATACCTAAAAATATAGCATTTCCGACTGTTTTTCCTGCTTTTTTTATAATTGCCTTCTCCGATACAGCATGAGAGAAGAGCATTTGTGCCGACACCTGTACCGATACTAATTGCCACCATGAGCATTTGAACCGGAAATGCAAGCGTAAGGGCGTTTAATGCCATTTCACCATTACCGGGGATATTAGAGACAAATGCGCTGTCGACAATATTATAAACTGCCTGAAGCATCATGGAGAGAATCATGGGAATTCCCATAGAGAGCATGAGCTTGTTTACTTTCATAGTTCCTAGTTTGTTTGTTGTTACATTTTCTTTCATTTCAATGTTGACCTCCTTATATTTGAGGAGACTTTTTAAGGAAAGCTGCCATAACCTATATTGCGCGTTCACATACAAAAAAGGTGTAAATCCAAAAATCTGGATTTACACCTTTCGGCTACGCGACAGGAAAGATTATAACAAACGGATTTGAAATAAGTCAAATTATTTTTACATCTTTTTTAAATTCTTTTGTGCGGTAGACAACATCAGCTTGATTCGATTCAACTGATTTACTTCACTTGCACCGGGATCGTAGTCAATGGCAACGATATTAGCCAATGGATGCTGTTTACGAAGTTCTTTGATAACCCCTTTGCCAACTACATGGTTTGGCAGGCAGCCAAACGGCTGTGTACAAACAATATTTGTTGCACCTGTATGTATAAGTTCTAGCATTTCACCGGTTAAGAACCAGCCTTCACCGGTCTGGTTACCAAGAGAAACGATATCCTTGGCATATTTTGCAAGGTCAGAGATTCTTGCAGGAGCATCGAAGCGTTCACTCTTTTCAAAGGCGTCTCTAGCAGCACTTCTCAACCATTCAAAGAAAGCAATTCCAAGGTTGGCATTTCTTGCAGCTTTTTTATTCTTTCCAAGATATTCCACTTGGAAATTCTGGTTGTAGAAGCAGTAGAGAAGAAAGTCTGTCAAATCAGGAACAACCGCTTCAGCACCTTCCGTTTCCAATAAATCTACTAAGTAGTTATTAGCAGCCGGCATGAATTTTACAAGGATTTCACCTACTACACCGACTCTTGGCTTCTTTATATCTTTAAGAGGAAGATTGTCAAAATCCCGAATAATCTCACGACACATTTTTTTGTATTTACGGTGAGAGAGCAGTTTATCCTGTGATACAAAAGAGATAATCTTTTCTTTCCATTTTTGATGGAGATCGTTAGCTGCACCTTCTACAGCTTCATATGGTCGGGTACGATACAGACAACGCATCAGAATATCTCCAAATATTAAGGCATAAAATGCATGCTGGATTAATGGTAAAGTAAATGTAAATCCCGGATTCTTTTCTAAACCGCTTAAGTTTAAAGAAATTACAGGAACATCCGGATAGCCGGCTTTTTCCAAAGCACGACGAATGAATCCGATATAGTTAGAAGCACGACATCCGCCACCAGTTTGAGAGATAACAACTGCAGTTTTGCTCATGTCATATTTACCGGAAAGTACAGCATCCATAATCTGACCGACGACGATAAGAGAAGGATAGCATGCATCATTATTTACAAATTTCAGTCCTGTATCAATAGCCGTACGATTGTCATTGTCCAAAACTACCATATTGTAACCGGCAGTTTTGAATGCAGGCTCTAATAATTCAAAATGAATCGGTGACATCTGTGGGCAGAGAATTGTATAATTTTTACGCATTTCCTCTGTAAATATCACTCGCTCGTAATTTGCCGGAACAATTTTTCTGTTTTTGTCGGTATTTCGCATTTCGCGAACGCGAATAGCTGCCAATAAAGAACGGATGCGGATACGGGCAGCACCTAAATTATTTACTTCGTCTATTTTTAAACAGGTATAGATTTTTCCGGATTTTGTTAAAATATCACTGACACAGTCTGTTGTTACTGCATCTAAACCACATCCAAAGGAATTTAACTGGATTAAATCTAAGTGATCAGTAGTTTTTACATAATTAGCGGCAGCATATAATCTGGAATGATACATCCATTGATCCATAACAATCAGCGGGCGCTCCACTTCACTTAAATGGGAAATAGAATCCTCTGTTAAAACGGCTAAACCATAAGAGGTAATAAGCTCTGGAATACCGTGGTTAATTTCCGGGTCTACATGATATGGACGACCGGCAAGGACAATACCGCGTTTACCGTTTTTCTTTAAATAATCTAAAACCTCTTCACCTTTTTTCTGAATATCTAATCTTGCTGCGGCAAGCTCTTCCCAACCGGCTTTCACAGCGGTACGGATTTCTGCTTCCGGAATATTAAATTCTGTGGTGAAGGTATTAATTAACTGCTGTTCTAATGCATCATAATTTCCAAAGGTCATAAATGGGTTTAAGAAACGCATCTGACCGGAGGTGATTTCATCCACATTGTTCTTGATATTTTCAGAATAAGAAGTAACAATCGGACAATTGTAGTGATTATTGGAATCCGGGAATTCATTTCTTTCAAAAGGAATACCGGGGTAAAAAATGAAGTCTACATTTTTGGAAATCAGCCAGGATACATGACCATGGGCTAATTTTGCCGGATAACACTCGGATTCACTTGGAATAGAATCTATACCCAATTCATAAATCTTACGCGTAGACTGTGGAGAGAGCATAGTACGGAATTTTAATTCCTTGAAGAAAACAGCCCAGAATGGGTAATTTTCATACATATTTAATACTCTTGGCAAGCCTACAGTACCGCGGATAGCTTCTTCCTTTGCAAGTGGAGGATAAGCAAACATTCTGCGGTTTTTATAAGCAAAAAGGTTTGGTGTATCGTCTTTTTTCTTTTCTTCACCAAGTCCGCGTTCACATCGGTTTCCTGTAATGTATTTTCTGCCGCCGGAGAAGTGGTTTACAGTCAAAAGACAATGGTTGGTACAACCCTGACAACGGGTAAGCTCTGTTTCAAATGTCAAAGCATTGATAGCCTCAATGGAAAGCATACTGGTTTTGTATCCTGCTTCGTGGCGTTCTCTGGCAATTAAAGCAGCACCAAAAGCACCCATGATACCTGCGATATCAGGACGGATAACCTGACAACCAGAAATCTGCTCAAAGCTTCGAAGTACGGCATCATTATAGAAAGTACCACCCTGTACTACGATATTTTTGCCAAGCTCGGAGGCATCGGATAATTTGATAACCTTAAATAAGGCATTTTTGATAACAGAATATGCCAATCCGGAAGAGATATCTGCAACAGTAGCCCCTTCCTTTTGCGCCTGCTTTACTTTGGAATTCATAAATACAGTACAACGGGTTCCAAGGTCGATTGGATTCTGGGCAAATAAAGCCTCTTTTGCAAAGTCCTGTACAGAATAGTTTAAGGATTTTGCAAAGGTTTCTATAAAAGAACCACAACCGGAAGAACAGGCTTCATTAAGCTGTACGCTGTCAATGGTCTGATTTTTGATTTTAATACATTTCATATCCTGACCACCGATATCTAAAATACAGTCTACATCAGGATTGAAGAAAGCAGCGGCATAATAATGCGCAACGGTTTCAACTTCACCTTCATCCAAAAGAAGGGCAGCCTTTAATAAAGCCTCACCGTAACCGGTTGAGCAGGAATGTACAATTTGAGCATCAGCAGGAAGTTTTGCATAAATTTCTTTAATAGCCCGAAGTGCCGTAGAAAGTGGACTTCCGTTGTTGTTGCTGTAAAAGGAATATAATAGTGAACCGTCCTCACCAACCAAAGCAATTTTGGTGGTAGTAGAACCGGCATCAATACCCAGATAGCAGTTTCCATGATAGGTCGAAAGCTCTGCAGTTTGTACATTATTTCCGGAATGACGCTTGCAGAACGCATCATATTCTGCCTCATTTGCAAAAAGAGGTTCCATTCTGGCAACTTCAAACTCCATATGTATATCAGATGAAAGTTTATCTTCTAATGCCTGTAAAGAAGTAATAGAATCTTCTTTATAATTTAAGGCAGAACCGATTGCAGCAAAAAGATGAGAATGATCCGGTGCGATGATATGTTCATCATCCAAATTTAAAGTTCGGATAAAAGCAGCTTTTAATTCAGATAAAAAGTGCAGCGGACCGCCTAAAAATGCTACATGACCACGAATAGGCTTACCACAGGCAAGTCCGCTGATGGTCTGATTTACTACTGCCTGAAAAATAGAAGCAGAAAGATCTTCTCTTGTAGCACCTTCATTAATCAGTGGCTGGATATCTGTTTTGGCAAAAACACCGCAGCGGGCAGCAATAGGATAGATTTCCTGATAGTTTTTTGCATATTCGTTTAGCCCGGTAGCATCTGTCTGAATCAGAGAAGCCATCTGGTCGATAAAAGAACCTGTACCGCCGGCACAGATACCATTCATTCGCTGTTCTACATTTCCATTTTCAAAATAAATGATTTTAGCATCTTCACCACCTAACTCAATGGCAACATCGGTCTGTGGTGCATAGTCTGAAAGAGCAGTAGATACAGCCACCACTTCCTGTACGAATGGAATTTCCAGATGCTTAGCCAGAGTCAGACCACCGGAACCTGTAATAACCGGAGCAAGCTTTAAATCGCCTAATTTATTCAAGGCTTTACTTACAAGACCGGCAAGAGTTTCGCGGATGTTGGCAAAATGCCTTTCGTAATCCGAGAAGAGAATATGATTTTTTTCGTCCAAAACTGCGACTTTGACAGTGGTAGAACCAATATCAATGCCCAGCTTGTTCATGTTATTGTTTTCCATAATATTCACCTGTTATTTCTTATTAAAATATGGTTCTCTTTGCGAACAAAGTGTATTATACGACAGTATATGACAAAAAACAAATAAATTTTTCTTTATTTTCATAATATAGGAAATATTTCACAGAAAAGTAAGGCTTCAATACTGCACAGAATATGTGTATGGTGAATATAATAAAAAAAGAATCTGTTTTTAGGAGTTTATCATGGAATGTAATGGAATTATTCATGTGATTAAGGCTGGAGACAGCTTGTATTCTTTAAGTAAAAAATATCATGTGCCATTGCTGCAGATTATGTACGCAAATCCGTTTGTGGATATTTATAATTTGCAGGTGGGAGATGAGATTTGTGTTCCGGTGGTGTTGAGAAGAGAAGTGTGAGATTCCGGTTTAGCGATTAAATGATATCCCAGAATGTCGTCGTGAAACGGACGACAGATTTACATTGTGAAACCGGACTACAATATGTAAGACGGCATCTGTCTGGCAAAGAAAGGCATTCTAGGAATATACATTCAATCAAAACCTCCATGTGTGAAATGGCGCCAGAGCTTTATCGGTATATATCTATAGAGTTCTGGCGCCATCCTACACATGGAGGTTTGATAAATGCTATTCCATTTTTCGCTTAATCAGACATAACATTCACAACCTCCCATGT
>JAGALK010000061.1 GCA_017625255.1 Lachnospiraceae bacterium | reverse complement strand
GGGTAGGCGGAATTGGTAGGGAAACTCTCCTTTCCCGGACACTTCGCCTACCCACAGCCCCTGCTCGTTCTGACATCACTACACAATAGGATAAAAACCGGACGGAAACCTTATACAAATCACATCTGTCGTCCGTTTCACGACGACATTCTGGAATATCATTTAATCGCTAAACCAAAATCCCCTAAAAATTAGCTGTCCCAGTAGAAAATTCCACTCCCCACAAAAGAATACGAATAATTCCACAAATCACAAGATGCACCGGATAATAGGCATAGAATACTTTTCCCATTCCTTTCCACTCGCCTCTTTTTCCATTATAAAGCCGCAGCAACGGAATGGTTAGACATGTTCCTAATTGAACCACTGCATATATCTTGTCAATAAATACAAAATATACTGCTGCATATACAAATGTCCAAATCATCATCCATGTCATTTGCTTTTTAAAGTCCCCACGATAAGTTCCCATATATAATACTGCTATAGTTGCTATACAACTCCAATCCGATGGGAAGGTAATAAGACATACGAGAATAATACACAATATTTTCTGCCATGATTTTAATCTATCATTGTTATTAATATAAAGAAGCATCAATCCCCATGCTAAAGACCACACAACTCCTGTCTGATTAAAAACTGTAGTCTGAAATGGAATGAATGGAATGCCAAAACAGAAATTATAAGCAAAGTGTGATATGATAGCCAGCGTAAATAAGCGTATGGCATATTTTTTGAAATTATGTGTATGATGATACCCTTCTGCAATAAAATACCACATAATCGGCGCGGTCAATCTGCCTATTACATGACAAAGAATTACCCACCATTCTGTTGAATACCCCGGAGCAATTGTCCATGTCAGATGGTCAACTGTCATAGCTATAATAGCGATTAGCTTTAGCTGATTTGCATTTAATTTTCTTTGCCATAATTCTTGCACAAAGAGGTATATCTTTTCTCTTCAAACCTTCCGGATACCCTTTTCCATTCCATTTTTCATGATGATATCGGGCTACCTGATATGCCATCTGCGCATATTGCTCATTTCCCAGATGTCCAAAGGTTTCCTGCACTATTTTTCCACCGTTTACCGTATGCTGCTTCATTTGTTCAAATTCTTCTGCTGTGAGTTTTCCCGGCTTTTGCAAAATAACATCCGGTACTGATATTTTTCCAATATCGTGCATAGGCGCAGCCATACATAAATCCCTTACATATTCCTCTGTCAAAATCTCCTTGTAATGTCCTCTGTTTCTTAATTCTTCTGCCAGAAGCTTTACATAGGTAGTCGTCCTTTTGATGTGTCCGCCTGTACTTCCATCCTTATTTTCCACAAGAGTAGCAAAACCCATAATCATTTCATCATGATAATGGGCTACTTCATCAGCAGCTTTTGTGAAATCCATCAATAGAGTAACGGTTCTTGTGCAAAGCATCTTAAAAATCACGGCAACTGCGGTCAACACCATCGCACGGGGAATGACTCCCCATAGAATTGTGTCATACAAAACCACAAAATTATCATCCTGTAAAGTATCCATATAAAAGGCTAATATCTGCCCTACAGATACTCCACTAACCGTAAGCACTATTGCCACATTGTTTAATCTTTTTGAAAAATACAGACTGGCAATTGCAATGGGATACACATAAAGAACAACCACATGATAAGTAAGGGTAATACTCAGCAAAATCACAAACAAAGCTGCATTTATCACATTTAAGTATTTAATATACTCTTTTTCTAGCTTAAGCAAATAGGTAAGCACCATAGGCATTAATAGTAAACAACTGCTGCAAACATATGCTAAGGTCATAATCTTAGCATCGATTACAAATATCCCCCATAAATTCAAAATATAGATTAAAGAAAATATCAAAAAAGTAGTCCCCATAACCTTTGCTACAATTTTGTTTGCCTGCTTTTCGTTTTCTCTTAAAATTGTATTTTCTTCTAACATAATTCCTCCACTTTTCCCGCAAAAGCTAACATATAAAAACGCAGAGAAAACTATCACTATTTTTTTAGGATAATTGGCTCTGCGTCTTAGCGTCCGGCTCTCTGATTACTTTTACTAAAAAATTTTCTATTTCTACTAATGTTTCCTGCTTGCACTTTGGGCAGAATAACGGATACTTTTTCAGTATCGTATCCTGCCGCACCTTATTCCTTGTCTTATTTCCGCATATCGGACATTTTACCCACTCTGTTCTTACTTCCATATAAACACCTCTTTCTCTATAGTTTTTATTCTTTTTTCTCATCCGTAGTATTTACAGGAATTGTTTGAAATTTTCCTGATTTTATCAGCATTAAGGTTCCCTGAAATTCCACGCTTAACATCTCTGAAATCTCTTCCGGCAAAAGCCGGCATACTTTTCCTGCAACCAATACACATATGCCAAAGGTATGCAGCCATACCTGACGAAACAGAAGCTGCGCTTCCTTTCTATTTAACGCATAATCCTTTTGCATAATCTCAATACAAACTTCTACTGTATCTCCCAATTCGTCTACCAGCATCTCATAAGTCTGACTCCCATCATGTTCACGCATATATAAAAGCTGGAATAGCTTCGGCTCTTTCATCGCAAATTCAATCATTTTCATCCCAACATATTTAAATGCAGGTGTATAATTCAGCGCATCGCTGACATAGGCTTCAAATTCCTTCATGGCTGCTTTTCTGACTTCTTTTTGCAATTCTTCCATATTTTTAAAGGCTGTGAAAATTGGTGAGGAGGATGTCCCTAATTCCTTGCCAAGTTCCCTTGCTACGACAGCATCTATCCCTCTTTTTCTTGTCATTTCAAATGCTTTTTGAATAATTTCTTCCCTTGTATATTTTGCTTTTGGCGGCATATTTATATTACCCCTTTAAATAACATTGTTACATAACATTTGTTTTATTATATCTTCTCTTTTTATTTTTGTCAATGTATAATACTGCGATACCTAGTAGGCGGAACCTTTTCTATTCTCTTAAAGGTTCTTGTAAAAATCCTATAATCCTTGTATCCTACAAGCTCTGCAATTTCAGCCACCGGCTTTTGTGTGGTAAGAAGCAGGGATTTTGCTTCTTCTATACGCAGATTTGTCAGATATGTCTGATAATTCACACCTATTTTCTCTTTAAATACTGCTCCGGCATAATTTGGACTTATGTGAAAATAATCTGCCATTCTCTTAAGAGAGATTTCCTCACTAAGATGTTCCTTTAGATACCCTGTCATATGAAATATCAATTGATTTTCTCCACTTTTCTCTGTGGCTGCTTCCTCTTCATCCCTATATATCGTTATTTTCAAATTATCAATAATCTCACCAAATTCCTCAAAATTGACCGGCTTTAGTATGTAATCCACGATTTTT
This sequence comes from Lachnospiraceae bacterium, assembly GCA_017625255.1. Classification (GTDB taxonomy): domain Bacteria; phylum Bacillota; class Clostridia; order Lachnospirales; family Lachnospiraceae; genus Roseburia_B. The sequence continues at coordinate 23,569 of JAGALK010000061.1, read as the reverse complement.
AGCCTAAGTGCTTCTCTGCAATATTCAAAGTCATCATATCCACTGACAATGATAAAAGCGATTTTAGGATATTTTCTTTTTAAAATCTGAATAACCTCTAGTCCATTCATTAGAGGCATATGAATATCCATAATAACAATATCCGGATGCAGGGAATCTACTGCATGAATTGCCGCAACACCATCCGCAGCTTCTCCTACGATTTCACAGCCATGAGCTTCCCAGTCAAATAATCTTTTAAAACCCTCCCGAATCGTAATCTCATCATCAGCCAAAACTACTTTATATTGTCTCATTCCATTACCTCCGTATTACTGCCAACCATTTTATCCAAAATCAAAATACAGGCTGTTACTCCGCATCTTTCTTCTCTATAGGACAATCCACATTCTTTTGGATAAAACATATGTAAACGGTTTTGGATATTTCGGATTCCGATACTATGCATAGCTGTCATTTCTGCATCTGTATCATCCAGAAGTTTTTGCACTTTCTTTCTGCTTTCCTCACTAAATCCAACGCCATCGTCTGTTATCAGAATTTCTATATATTTGTCATCCTCTTTTTTGTATCTTATGGTAATTTTCAAGTTTCCATTATATCCCTTATCCCGCAGTCCATGAAGAATACTGTTTTCCACAATCGGCTGTAGTATAAAGTTTGGAACTTCTATATCTAAAAGCTCCGGCTCAATATCATATATACAGTGAATATCCGGATACCTGCGGCACATAAGTGCCAGATAATTTTCAATTAAATCCACTTCATGCTCTAAGGTTACTACAGCCTTATCCACTTTAACACTCAGTCGAAAAAATTCCACTAACTGCATCAGCATATTTGAAACATCTTTATCTCCATTCATTTGTGCATGTATTCGAATGGTATCTAAGGTATTGTACAAAAAGTGGGGATTCACCTGACTTTTCAAATACAGCATTGATAAATTCTGCTCCTTGATCTGTCCCTCCTGTATACGCACTCTGTCCTTATACTGTTTTTCAATAAGCTCTTCTAACATATCCATCATATTGTTAAAAGCAGATATCAACTGACCTGTTTCATCCTTTGATTCTACTTTGTAACGGACAGCTATACTGTCAGAATTAAAATGACCCATATCATTTGCAAGATTTTTTATCGGCATCAGCATTCTATTAACATTAAAGGCTGTAACTGTAAGAATCAGTACCAGCACACATGCACATAAAAGAATGTAATACCCCATAAATCCGGTAATTTCAGACTGAATGACCTGCACAGGCTTTCCTACTAAAAGTGTCAGTCCGCTGTCTTCTGATTTCATATGCATGACAAAGCTCTTTGTACCCTCCCATTCTATGGTATTTGTACCTGTCTCATCCATAAGCTCTGACAACTGCAGATTGACATCTTCCACCTGTTCTAGCAGATATTGGTTGTTCTGACTACACACAATTTTACCGGATCTGTTGATTAACAGATAAAACATATCTTCATGAAGAGTATTCTCAAGAAGCTCCTGTATTTTCGCAATCGGCACAGTAAGTGCTATTGTACCGATTTTCTCATGGGGAGAAAATCCATAGATATCCCGAACTAACCACAGACAATTTGCATAATATGGATCTGTTGCATAATACCCCGAATACTTCATAAACTGCGGCTTCGAATCCACTACCAGACTACAGTTCGATATCTGCATAGGCTCTTTTTCTAAAGAAATAATCTCCTGTGCCATCTCTACCGCATCTACCCCTTCTTTTAAGGTTGGATTTTCTATATCGTAATAAAAAAGCAAATTATCTAAATCCATCATATAGATTCCATGAATATCATTTCGAATGGTTACTAAGGACTGATAAAACTCACTCAGATATGCCTGCTGTTCTCTTTTTTCTTCATCATCCATATCCTGATAGGACAGTAATACCTCCTGTGTTCTGTCATCTGCCATGCTCATAAGAGACACCCTGCTCATATCTTTTAGCTTGTCGTCTATGGATGTCATGGTATTTACCAGATAGGAGGTAAATACCTGTTCTTCCTTATTGTAGATAATTTCTGTATTCAGTATACAGATAACGCCAAACAAAAGAACAAATGCAATACAAAGAAACATACTACTCCGAATACTTAACTTAAATCCTATACTATCCTTATTTATTTTCATTTGCACGAATTACCTCATCCATAAGTTCTGCCGCCTCTTTTGGCTCTATTTCAAATCTTGCCAGCTTCTCTAACACTTCTGTAAGAATGTTTTCATACAAGGCATCCTCTATACCACGCATTCCAACTGTAGTATTGGCAAACTCCTGCACTGTTTCCATACACTTTCTGCCGTTTTCACTTAGCCCCTTTACTTGCAGCTTCATATCTGTTGTGGACGGCATATATTCCATATATTCATTGACCAAAATTTTTTGTCCTTCGTCTACAAGATATTGCATAAAAAGAAAGGCTGCCTCTTTCACCTTTGAATCCTTATTCAGACAAAGAATCACATCCGTAGATACGGTTATGGAATTATACTTACCATCCTCATTCCAATCTATTGCATAAATCTGATGATTTGCTCCCTTTTTATCAAATACCTCTCTGGTCTGCTTATCACTTAAGGTATACATATTTAATGCCCATGACCCATTCAGCATCAATGGAATCTTGCCTTCTTTTTGAAATAAATCATTCACATCATTATAGAGTGTCATTTCAAGTGCATTATCCTGAAATATTCCTGCCTGAAAGCATTCCTGCCATATACGAAAGGACTCTACAAGCTCTTCCTCACAAAAGGATACCTTTCCATTTAATGCTGCATATAGCTTATCTGTATTAATATCTGCTGCAATACTCATCCATGTATCAATATTTATCCATGCATCCTTTGCCCCTATTGCTAAAGGATACTGTCCATTCTCTCTTAGTATCTTAGCAGCCTTAGAAAGCTTAGAATAAGAATCCGGTATAGAAAGTCCATAGGAATTTAGCATACTAACATCTGCCCATGCACTTCCTGCATAGGTAATACCTAATGGAATTCCATATATCCCCTCTTTACTTTTAAGCTTTTCCATTGCTTTTTCCACAAAATGTTCTTCCCAGTTTTCGCCCCAATAATGCTTACAATATTTGGTAAGCTCCTCCTCATAATCCCGAAAAGCCTTATAATTCATTCCTGTCGGCATACCATATACATCCGCACCTTCACCACCCATCAGCTCTACTTTTATCTGATTGATGTAGCTTCTGGAATCTATGTATTCATACTGAATATCTATGTGGGGATATTGTTGTTCAAAATCTTCGATAATATGATGAATGGGACTGTCCGGTCCAAAATCTGTAGGGTTCCAGGTTTTAAAAACCACTGCTGTTTTCTCTTTAATATCCGCAGTAGTATTCTGTTTATCAGATAATGCTCCTATCCTGCAGCCCGTTATACTTATCATAAAAAGAATTGCCACCATACATATACTGTACCTTTTTTTCATATCTGCCTCCATGCCAGTTAAGTATAACAAATATTTCCGAAAAAAAAATAGGCTCAAATCTTTGGTAAATGTGACTTTATCCATGATTTGAACCTATTTTTTTATAAATTACAAAGCCGCAAAAATCTTTGTTCCTTTATTTTTTAGCCAAACAATCATAAAAGCTGAACCCACAATCAAAATTATACTGACTATACTTAGATAAACAAATGGGCTTACTATACTGCTAATTGCAAAATAAATCCCTCCAAAAGCAAATACAAGAATCCAACCACCAAATAATGCCACTGTTACACTTAAGGATTGTTTAATTGGAACAACCTCATTTGTCCAGTTTAAATTCGGTGCTTTTAAGTTCAATACAAGTCCAAACAATGCCATTGTCAGAATATATGCCGCCACTGTAAATGAAATCAACACGGCAAATTCTATAGAAGGTCTCAAAACAATCAATGCACATACCGTCAATATCATTGCAGGAACAAAGGTTAGTATCAAATGCAGCTTAAGCTTTGCTTTTAACACCTGCCATGGGGATATCGGCAGCACCTGAAGAAGCCAGATATTCTTTCCTTCTAAGGATATAGATGGTGCTGTAATATCATTCATGGAAACAATCGTACAAAGTGCTGCTGTTATCAATAGCGGAACTATTTTTCCATCCTCTCCTCCAAGTATTGTAAATGTTTCCACACACACTTCACGATTAAGAAGTAATGCCACAGCCGCTGCCAGCATAAAAATAATACTCAAACCACAATTCATCATATAATTCGCACTACCGGTAAATCTTTTAAACTCTTTTTTTAGCAGAGCACTGTCTGCATTGCCTGCTTTTATTTTCTGCTTTTTATACTTAACCTTTGCAGCTCCCCTATTGGCGGTTGCAAGTTTTACAAAACTATGGGAAAGTACCGCATACACTATTGCAAAAAGAGCTAGAATCATGCCTGTAAAAATCAACATCGACAGACCGCTTCCCTCTGCTGCCCTTCCCATATGATAAAATGGAAACAGAGCACTTTTTACATTTCCTGCAATACTTTTAGCATTGACAATAATATTCGTAAGCATCTCATATGCTCTGGCATACACATAATAATAGCCGACAATAAATGCAAGTGACAGTACCACCGTAATAAAGCTTTTGTTTCTTATCTTACTGCTGACAAGCGCCACTACCCAGCCTAATACACAGGACAATGTCATTACAAAAAAAGATAGTATAAAAGGAATCAGAATACTAAATATCATTCCGGACAAACCAACAGAACCATACATAAACCACACAATAAGCGCCGGAATCATTACAATCAGCTCATATATCAACCCCATCATATATACACCAAAAAGCCGCATCAAAAGGATATTGGATGCAGGAATCGGCATGGAAAGAAGTAAATCATTATCCTTTGCCTGATATAACGAAGCATAAGTATTAAACACGCTGCCAAATACACCTAATACAATTCCTAAAAGACTGACAAGTGCAAAATACAGCCATCCTAACCCCAGCGCACAAAGCGGCTCACACAGACTTAAGGACAATACATAAAACATACATCCTAATACGCCAAAAAGTACTGTATATAAAAGCATATACAAGACACTTCCCATGCTATTTCGTTTTTTACCATTCTTTTTATTAAAATAAAGCCATGAAAAAGATTCCAGCAGTTGTTTCTTTAATAGTGCTTTTTTCATCGTACATCCTCCAGTTCTAAGAATACACTCTCTAAAGATGTATCACCCTTAATCTCTTCCATCGTGCCTGATATAAGAAGTTTGCCACCTTTAATAATAGCCACCTTATCACAAAGCTTTTCTGCCACTTCAAGCACATGTGTCGAGAAAAAAATTGCACCGCCATGCTCGCAAATCTCACGCATTATTTTTTTCAACAAATGGCTTGCCTTAGGATCAAGTCCCACAAATGGCTCATCCATAATGATTAGCTTAGGTTCATGAATCAGTGCAGCTATAATTGCAAGCTTTTGTTTCATTCCATGGGAATACGCAGAAATAAGCTGTCCTAAATCCTCTGTAAGCTCCAACATGTCCGCATATTTTTGAATACGCATCTGACGGTCATCTACATTGACCTCAAAAATATCTGCCACAAAATTCAAAAATTGTATGCCGGACATAAATTCATACAAATCCGGATTATCCGGGATATATGCCACCTGTTTCTTACAGGCAAGTGCATTTTCTTTAATAGATATTCCATCTACATAAATATTTCCACTATCAAATTGCAAAATACCACAGCAGGATTTAATCGTAGTTGTTTTTCCTGCTCCGTTATGACCAATAAAACCGTAGATTTCACCGGGTCTGATATGAAGTGTTAATCCATCAACCGCTTTTTTATCTCCATATATTTTCGTCAAATTTTCAATTTTTAACATTCTGTTTCCTCCTCATTTTGACCACATTACCCAATAAAATAATAACAAAAAGCACCCCATGACACAACAAATACATCATCAAGGTGCTTTTATTCTTTAGCCTACAACTTCATTTAGCTTCTCTGAAAGCTGTTTAATTTGTTCTACAATTTCTGCTAAGCTTGCTGTTCCTGCACTATTTTCCTGTGTTGCTGCTGTTACCTGTTCTACGGCATGATAATTCTTTTGTGTATTGCTGTTGATATGCTTCATACCATTTAAAACTTCATTGCTCTTTACCTTTATCACCTCTGCCGCCTCATCAATGGCTCGAATCTGTCCGACCATCTCCTCATTTGAAGAAGTAATCAATACCGTAGATTCATTGGCTTTTTGGATACTTTCCATCCCCGTCTGCGTAAAAACAACATTCTGCTCCATCGCATTTACGGCACTTTCTGTATTTTTTACAACCTGATGAACAATCGTTCCAATATCTTCAACAGCGCTTTTCGTCTGCTCAGCTAATTTTTGAATTTCCTCTGCTACAACAGCAAAGCCTTTTCCCTGTTCTCCTGCTCTTGCTGCTTCTATCGTTGCATTTAATGCCAGAATATTGGTCTTACTGGAAATTCCAGTAATTGTCTGTACGATTCCGATAATCTCTTTGGATTCTTCACCAAGATTTGTAATAATCTGCTTACACACATCGGTACTCTGATAAATTTGTTCCATATTGGTAGTGGCTTCATCCATTCTTTTCTGATTTTCTTTCGTATTTTCTCCGATTTCCTCTGCCAAAGAAGCTGTTCTGTGGTTCATGGTACTAAGTCCTGACAACTGCGATGTAATATCTTCAATACGCTCATCCGCCTGCTCTACAGCGTGGGTATTTTCCATAGAACCCTGCAACAAATTCTCGGATTCCTCTGCAATTTTTTGATTTGCCTTTAAGGAAATATCTGTAATTCCAGCCAGTTTATCTACCATTCCAATAAGTGTTTCCGAGGTTTCTGCTGCATTTTGGCGCATTCTTGTCATACTGTCTAACATTTCCTTTTGTTCCTCTGCGCCCATGAGATTAGACAAAAGAGAAGCTGTTCTTTGCGTAAGCATAGTAAAAATTGCTGCTACTGCGATTAGCACCATCGCTCTTGGTATAACACCAAAAATAATCACACTTGACATCTCTGTAAAATTATCATCCTGCAGGGTTTGTAAGTAAAATGCCAAAATCTGCCCAACAGATGTACCAATTACTGTCAATACTGTCGCTATAATATTTAACCTCTTTGAAAAGTATAAGCTTGCTATCGCAATGCCATATACATACAAAACAACTACATGATAGGTCAATGTAACCGTTGTAATCACAACGAATACAACCGCACATACAGTATTCACATATTTTACCCAGCTGCCCTCCATCTTGCAGGCATTTACCAAAATCGTTGGAAACCATAAACAAATAGAGCCTAATATAAAGGCAACTGTCATTGTTGCCGAATCCACAACAAAAATCCCAACAATATTTAGTACCAAAACGATTGCAAAAATCAACGAGCTAATACGCATCACCTTTGCTGCAATTTTGTTTGCCTGTACCTCATTTTCTGCTAAAATCCTGTTTTCCATAGTCGTCCTCCCTTGGTCTTTAGTATCTGAAAAGCTGCGCATCAACAAAAAAAGCCAATGAACTGCATTCCTGCAATCCATTGGCTCTGCGTCCTAAGCGTCTGGCTCTTATTAAATTGTATAACAAATATTTAAGTTCTGTCAATCTTTTTTACAGACCTTAGATTCTCGTATCAAATAATCCACAGAAGCTGTCAATCGGATCAATCGCTGTAAAGGCTGCTTCACCCTGCATAATTTTTTCCACTAATGCATCTAAGGTGGATGGCTTGCCATCATAGGTATTAATATAGGTTCTCGCCTGTGGAATATCTGCGAGCATTGTCGGCTGTCCACAGCCTATCACAACAACCGGAAGTTCAAAAACATACCACGGAATCTCTCCGCCGCCCTTTGACATACCAAAGCTTGGTCTGCCATTAGACACATCACAAAGGGTAATTACCAAATCCATATCCTTTACAAAGTCTGCAATCGCATTCTTGCCTGCAAAATAAATATTAATATCCGGCTTTTCACCTGCTGCAATCTGCTTTTTCATACGATCAAGAGGACTCTCATAGATAAATGCATCAAAGCCCTTTTCACAAAGCTTATCCTTTAAAAGCTCTGCCGGATTTCCTCCACCATAGCCCATCATCTTCATTAATTCACCCATTGCACCGCCTGCACCCTTTACATGCACAATCATAATGCGTTTGTAACGATCAGGTGTAATCGGAAGTACATCTTTATCTTTATATTTTACAAGGGTAATGGCATCCTTGCTGATAGACTTCTGCATTTCTTTATATGCTTCTTTTCCCAATACATCTTTTAATGCATCTGCTGCCGGAACTAAGTCCTCTTTTGCTTTTTTATGAAGTCCCATATGGGCTTTTAAGCCAAGTATACGGGTAAGTGCTTCTGTCATTCTCTCTTCACTGATAATTCCGTTCTTATAAGCATCTAACATTGTTGCAAAATCCTCTTTTGGGTCATTGAAGAATAAGAACATATCACAACCGGCATTAATAGCAAGCGGAAGCATTTCTTTTCTGGTCATACGGTTTGTCATTGCCACCATATGAGAAGCATCTGTAACTACCATTCCATTAAATCCTAATTTATCACGAAGAAGTGTCGTCATGATTTCTTTACTTAAGGTTGCCGGCAGCATATCATCATCCTTTAAATCTGGATTGATAGCTTTTGCATATTCCGGCAATAAGATATGCCCACCCATAATGGCATCTAAGCCGTTGTCAATCAAATCTTTATATACTTTTCCATAGGTTTTATCCCATGTTTCCACATCAAAGTAATTCACATTGTTTGCAATATGGGCATCACGAAAATCCTGTCCGTTTCCCGGAAAATGCTTTGCCGCACAGGCAAACCCCGGAATAGTATGTGCACCCTTTAAATATTCCACACTCATTCTTGCTACACGCTTCGGGTCATTACCAAAAGCACGACCGATTACTTCGGTATTTTCCCAGTTATAGGCAATATCACAAACCGGAGCAAATGCCATGTTGCAGCCAATGGCCGCTGCTTCTTCATTAGACATTTTTCCAAGTTCATAAGCGTATTTATCATTATCCGTTGCACCGATTTTAACACCGGAAGCAATAAATGTACCATCTGCACAGGCACCATCTCCGCCGGCTTCTGTATTGCAGGCAATAAATACAGGTACTTTTGCATACTTCTGTAGTTTACGGTTCTGCTCTAAAATTGCTGCTCCCGGTGCCGGATTATAACGGCAGCCGCCTAAGTGATATTTTTCCATTAATTCTTTTAAATGCTCTTCTTCATGGGAGGATGTCAACTGGAAAAATAACTGTCCGACCTTTTCTTCAGCGCTCATTGCTGCAATGGTATCCTCCACCCATTTACAGTCCTCTTCTGATAATACATACGGTTTTGCTTTTAAATCTACCATGATTTGTCTCCCTTTCTAACTTAAGTTATCCAAAAATGCTTCTATTTTCTGCTTCTGATATTCTCCGGCATAAGCTCCTGTTATTAGCATCTCCACACCGGCTGCTTTTAATTCTTCCCAGGATTCTTTTTCCTTTTTGACTAAAATCGGATAATAAAATACTTCATTTTTCTTTGCCGCATCGTAATCTCCGGGGGCATCACCAACCATTAACACCATGTCCTTATCGTAGCCTTTCTTTAAAAGTTCACTAATACAAAAAGCCTTACTTCCTGTATCCTGTGCTAAAAGAAGATCTACATAATCTAATAATCCATATAATTCCCATTCTTCCTCTACTGCCTGTAAATTCGCAGAAGATACAATAACAATATCCGCATAAGCATGAGCATAAGCCAATGCTTCCTTTGCTCCCTCAAATGGTTTTTTCTCCTCAAAGGAAAGATCGTTAATACTCTCATTTACCTTATTTGACCATGATAATGCTTTTTGCAAAATAATATTTTTCTGTACATCTATTGCCTTTTGCAGCGCCTGATTTGAGAGTTCATCGCTTTCCATTGTCCATTTTTCCAATACATCAATAGCCTCGATTTTGCAATAAGTATCATTGATTTCCCGCAGAGCCATTGCCAATCCCTTAAAACGGTTGACACCCCTTGTCATACTGTAGAGATTAATCTCATTCCAACGCTCTAAAATGGCTTTTTCCCATGCAAAGAGCCCCCACTCTTTTACCATACATGGACCAAAACAGCGAAAATGCTTAATATCCATGGTATCCATAGCACAGCCATCGGAATCTACACAAATCAAATATTCTTTTCTTTTCCAAAAATCATTAAGCTTTGCACCCATCGTTCTTCTCCTGACTCCTTTCATACTGATAAAATTTTAACATATAGTTTTTTTCGTTTATGAGTATAATTTTTTGCGATTATGGTAATTTTTTTGTTATACATGAAATAACCTAAAAATTATACGATAATATAAAAAAGTAGTACTATTTTGTCGAGGTGATGATTATGCATTATGAAACTGAATTGGAATTTACCAGAGATTTACTGAAAAATTTCCGGTTAGATATCCGTTTTCTTTCAAAAGATACAATTCCCTCCCCAGTCTCTGCTCCGGACTTATGGGTACGCAAATTACTAAATCAAAAAATCGATTACGAAAAGCTCTACTCCCTGTTAGCAGAGAAATGTAAAGCAAATACCATCTATCAGGTCAGCGATTTTCTTTTAGGAAATTATTTGCTTTTTAAAATGCCAGAGGCTGATATGGATTTTTCATATGCTTTTATCGGTCCTTATACGACCATCCCTATATCCAAACAGGATATTTTTGAACTGGCAGACAAGCATTCTGTTACACCGGATATTCTGCCGCAAATCGAGCAGTTTTATCAGGAGCTTCCATTAGTAAGCGACGAAAGTATTCTGCTGATGATTGTTTACACCTTAGGTACTCGTTTATGGGGAAGCTTAGATGCTTTTTCCATGGAAAAAATTTCTGAAAATGTTTTGGAAAATACGGGAATTATTGATTATGCTCCACATGAAGCCGACACAGAGGATGCTTTACTTAGTATGCGCCTTTTAGAGGAACGCTATGAGCTCGAGCATCAGCTTATACAGGCAATTTCTTCCGGTCAGGTACACAAGGCAGAATTGATTTTTTCCGGTTTTTCTACCCAACAATTAGAACAGCGCACCCAGAATCCTCTGCGAAATATTAAAAACTACCTGTTTGTCATGAATACTCTTTTCCGTCTGGCTGCAGAGCATGGCGCGGTACACCCTTTGCACATTGACAAAATCTCATCCGCTTTTGCAAAAAAAATCGAGTTAATCACTTCAGAAACCGCTAGCTATACTTTAATGCGGGAAATGATTCGAAAATACTGTCTGTTAGTGAAAAATCATTCCCTAAAGGGATATTCGCTGTTAATCCGAAAGGTTATAACACAAATTGATGCGGATTTAACCGCAGATTTAACCTTAAAAGCGCAAGCTGAGCTTTTGAATGTAAACTCCAGCTACTTATCTACGCTTTTTAAAAAAGAAACAAGCATGACATTGACCGAATATGTGAATAAAAAACGCATTGAGCATGCAATTTTCCTTTTAAACTCCACAAATATGCAAATACAGACAGCCGCTTCATACTGTGGTATACCAGATGTGAATTACTTTACAAAAATTTTCAAAAAACTGGTGGGAAAAACGCCAAAAGAATACAGAGATTCCATACATTAAGGTTGCATACTTAAAATTTATACTATAAAATAAACTTATGAAACTATTGAGCGAAAATTTCATTGAAAGGAGGCTTTTACTATGGCTATCAACAGTATAAGCACAGGCAGCCATGCAGCCTACACACCACCAACAGCTGCTTCTGCCGCAGATACCCAAACCCAGACCTTAGAACAGCAATTAGCGAGTAAGCAGCAGCGGCTAAACACACTTTCTTCAGATGCCGAAATGAGCGCGGAAGAAAAGGCTAAAAAACGACAGGAAATCCAAAAGCAAATTGCTGAACTGAACCGAAAATTAGAGCTTCAGCGGATGGAAGAACAGGAAAAAGCTAAAGAAGCTGCCAAAGAGCAACAGCAGCAGGAGGCTCTAAAGGAGGATATGTTAAAAGAAACCTCCTCTAAGGAACAGACAAAGGAAGATTCTTCTGAAAAATACGAAGAAAAAATGGACGATATAAAGACTTCTGCCGCAGATGTACAGCAGATTCTGGCAACGAACCTCGCATTGCAGCAGGCACAGATTCAGGAAAATGTCATCCAGAAAAATACGCAAACGGCAAATGTCTTAGAAGCAGAAATTAAATCTGACAACTTATATGGTTCAGATACTGTAGATAAAGAAGCGGAACTTGAAAAAATGCGTACCCCACAGGATTTTAAAATTAAAGAAAAAGAACCAAGAGAAATCCCTCAAAACTCTCTTGGTATGAGTCCAGAAGCAAAAATTGTGATTCGAGAGTAATATACCAAAAAGGTCTGTCATACGAAATACTCGTACAACAGACCTTTTTCTATACTGATAAATTTCTATGCTGATAAATCCTATTATGCTTTAGGAATCTGATTTAACTGTGCGTTCAGTCCAAGTAACTGTTCTTTTGTCATTGCCGGTCCCATTGCACCAAAGGTATTTAACATACGAATCATAGTAAAGCTGCCCATCATCTGCATCATTGCACCCATATTTTCCGGTTTTACCGCTGCAGCAACTGTACCTTCTGCACCTTCGCTCATGGATTTCATCATACCCATAAATAATGCCTTACCACCTTCAGTTGCCATAATATCTGCAATGGTATCATTTAAGGATAAGTAACCATCTACCTCTGTAATATCAAACCAGTTCAATACAGCACCCTTTTCCTTTAAACGATAGTCATTATTAAATTCTGCCACTTTGCGGATAAAGCTTGTATCTTCACATTTTCCTGCTACAGCTTTTAGTACGGTTTCTCCTTCATTTGGCACATCAAAATAGAAGAAATGCTCAGGGCTTGTCTGTTTGCCAAGACTCTTGCCATTTACAAATAATTCGACCTCCGGTAAATTGGAATATACAGTTACCTTTGTCACATCTTCTACTCGGTCTACATAGCGTTTTCCACAGATGTGTACGAATGGATCCTCGGACAACCATGCTTTGTATGCATAGAAGGAATCCTTTTTATACTTACGATCAAAGGTAATAAGACCCTTGTGGTTCTGTCCGTTTTCTCCACCTTCATTTCTGGCATCTGCACCAAAATCAAACATATTCCATACATGAGTTGCCCAGATATAATCTCTTGTAAAGAGCTGTTTTATCAATTCTTCATGATAATATGCCTGATATTCCTCTGTATAATCTCCCTGTTTTGGATTGGAGGTATGCCAATTTAAAGCTTCACAGCCATATTCACTGCATCCAATCGGAAGATTTGGGAACTCCTTATGGAAGTTGTCAAACCAAGGTCCGTTCATGGATGTATCTCCGCCGTACCATCCAAAGTAATGATTAAAGGATACAACATCCGGAATCTGTACATATGGATCATGAATATCGCTCATGGTCACTACTGCCATTGTGGTAAGTCTTGTCTTATCCATCTCATGACAAAGATCATTTAAAATTCTATGGTTTTCTAACAAATCTGCATCCGCTTTTCCGCCACAGCCCATAGTAATTTCATTGGAAATACCCCAGACAACAATACTTGGATGATTGTAGTTTTGTACAATTAATTCCTTCATTTGAGAGATTGTGTTTTCTCTTCCCTTTGGCAGGTGTGTAGAAATATATGGAATCTCTGCCCAGATAACAAGTCCCTTTTCGTCACACAAATCATAAAAATACTGGTCATGCTGATAATGTGCCAAACGAATGGTATTTGCTCCCATTTCACAGATTAACGCGATATCTTCTTCATGATGCTCCGGTAAAAGTGCATTACCGAATCCCCATCTATCCTGATGACGGGATACACCACGAAGCGGATAGCTTTCTCCATTTAAAATAAAGCCCTTTTCCGGGTCAATCTCAAATGTACGGCATCCAAATCTGGCAGAAACCATATCCACCATTTCTTCTCCATTTTTTAAACATACCTCTGCGGTATAAAGATATGGGTCTTTTTTTCCATTCCATAAGTGTACATCCTTGATTTCAAAAGAAGCTTTTGTTTCTGCCGCTGTCTGTGTACCCTCTGCAACCACTTCTCCTTTGGCATCTTTAATTGTATAGCAAAGCATCTGTCCTTCCTTTGCATTTGTAACAAATACTTCTACCTCTACCTTAGCATCTGCACCAACAATCTGCGGTGTTATTTGAATACCAGGTCCTCCATAATAGTCTAAATCAAAATGCGCATCATCGACGGCAATGATATTGACATTTCTATAAAGTCCACCATAGAAGGTAAAATCTGCATGCTGTGGATATACGAAATCATTTTCACTGTTATCTACAGCAATCACAAACAGGTTGTTCACCTCTAATGCATCTGTAACATTTACTCTCCATGTAGAATATCCGCCATCATGATGTGCTAATTTTTTACCATTTACATAGACATCTGCTGAAGAGTTTGCTCCTTGAATTTCTAAATAATACTGTTTATTTTCAGGCAAGTCCAGCTTGCTTACTTCTTTTACATAATAGCTTGTGCCGCGATAGTAATCTGAACCGCCATCCTGACCATCAATATCATTCCATGAATGTGGAAGATTTACGATATACCAGTCTGTTGGCATCGTCTGCGGAACCTTAGATACACCCTTTCTGAATGCCCATTTTGTGTTTAAATTCATGATTTCACGCATTTGTTAATTCCTCCTTATCTATTCGACAATCTGTATTTTATCCATTTCGCTGAAATTATAGTACCACATTTGCGCTATATCTCTGAGAATAATTTTTAGGAAAAGTAGCAGAATTTTTAGACACAAAAAAACAGGCATGGTTCTTACACCACACCCGCCATTTTTAGTATCCAATAGATAAGCCCAAGTATCCAACTAGAGAATATTCCATACAAAATTACAGGTCCTGCAATCGTGAATATCTTACAGCCAATACCAAAAATCTGACCTTCTTTTTTAAATTCAATACTTGGCGCTGCTACCGAATTTGCAAATCCGGTAATCGGTACTAATGCACCTGCACCACCAAAATTTGCAATTTTAGGATACAAATTAAATCCTGTTAAAAGTACACTCAATAATACCAGCAAGATACTACACCAGCTTCCGGCTGTTTCTTTATCCAATCCCATATTGGCACAGTAATTTAATATTCCCTGTCCGATTACACAGATTATGCCGCCTACCAAAAAGGCTTTTGCCATATTTTTCGGCAGTGAATGGGTTGGTGTTACCTGTTTGACATATTCGTTATAGGCTTTTTGTTCTTCTGCTTTTTGCTGACTGATATTTGCGTCTTTTGCCAAAGTTTTTTCCTCTTTTCTTTTTTAACATTTTAAATATTTACCTGCCACAAATGCTCTTCCTGCAAGCCCATGTGCAGCAGCTCCTTCATTTGTTCATCATAGTCCTCTAGAACTTTATAATTCATAAGCATTTTTACTAAATACTTTTCTTTTTTATCATCACCGGCAAATCCTTTCAGCTCCGGTAAAATCTTTTCTCTTAATGCTTCCGGCATGATTTCTTCTTCTATAGTAATGCCCCGCAGTCTGCAAAATAAACCTGCCGCATAATAAAATTCATAATTTCCCAACATAACAGATGCCTGCATATTGCACTTTATGATAACACTTTGTCTGGTAATTGATGTAATCATATATTTATCCTCTTTTCTATCTTATCTTTTGACTATTACTTATTTTACTCCGACTTACTATCCTTCGTCAATTTTCTATAATCCCATTCGTTGAAAAAAATACCAAAAGCCTCCCACTACTTTTCCTAAGGCAAGGGATAAAATAGCAGCAGACATGCCACTTTTTAATTTTATTCTGCGAAAAATCAAAGGAAACACATTCATGATTTCAGATAAAGCCATAATAAGACACCCTACCTGTATTCCACTGCACAACCCATATAAAATCAAAAAAGGACTTCCTAATGGAATTCGCAAATGTGGATAAACACTATAAATTGTTCCTAAGATACCTCCTGCCATAATCATACTCTCATAATGCAAGGTCTTACTGGCAGTATTTGTTTTCCCTATCATTCGCGGTACAATGCTTAAGACTACAATCAAGGCAAATGCTCCACCTGCCACAGAAACACCACCGGTAAATCCCACAATCGACAAAAGCAGATGCTTACTGAACATCGATTTCTTTTCCTCCTCTTGCCGCATTTTCTATATAGGTCATGTCTAGCTCCTTTTCAAATTTCCGCATCTGTACCTGCAATGGTGTAGGATCAGCATCTAATTTCTTTTTACCAAAATGATTAAAAAAGACCAGTATGCCTATAGCAACCCCCAGACAATAACTGGCTTCTAATTCTGTCATTCCATCGGATTTACTTCCCATCACCTGATAATAAAAGGTTTCAAACAGTTCCGTAACGGATATATCATTATTAAAACTCATAATGGTAAATGCCGCACCAAAAAAAATCAAAATACTGATAAGTACTGTTTTCAGAAAGACAATCGCTTTCGCCTGTCTGGGATTTTTGGCATATTCAATGATAAAATCTTTTTCACCTTCATTGTCTATTTCTGCATTTGGATATTCTTCATGAATAAGTGCAATAATTGTTAAAATAGAAAACATTTCTCTTTGCACATTCGGTTTTTCTAAAAATTGATGGATTTTCATTTGCTTTAATTGACGAACCATCGCTTCATTTGAACTTGTAATGGATGCAATATCACCTAGAGTAACATTTCTGTCATATACCATCACACACTGGTCAATTTTTATATAGAGAGTTTCATTATTTGCACTCATACTGCTTCCTCCCCATTGTTTAAATCCTTTTGTACAAAGGTGCCATTTTCAGGGTCAATATCCTGATTTTTGCTATATTGATAATAAAAAAATCCACTCAATGCAGCTGCCATAATAGCCATAATCAAACACATTCTGTATACCTTTTTGCTCAATATCTTTCACTTCCTTTTCGCAATATCTGGCATTTCACTTTTTGAGTAGTATGTATCTTTTTCACAAAGTTATACAAAACAGGTAGAAAAAAACATATTTTGAACCTATAATAGAAATACTGATATAGGAGGTAACACTTATGTCTGTCAATATAGAAAATTTTTCACATTCAGATACAAAAGAAATTTTGACACTTGCCGTAGAAGTTGGTGACACATTACTTAGAAATGGCGGAGAAATTTATCGTGTAGAGGATACGATTCTGCATATTTTAAATGCTTACGGTATAGAACACTGCGATGTGTATGTCCTTTCGAACGGAATTTTTGCCAGTGCAAATGAAGATAGAGAAGATGGCTGCAGTATTGTAAGGCATGTACCTTTAGGTGGTGTTCATTTAGGTAAAATTGCTGCAATCAACCAGCTTTCCAGAGAAATCGTCGCCAACAAATGTACTCTAACAGATGCATGGGAACGATTAAATGCCTGTAAAGCCTTACCGCCTACTAAAACATGGATACGAAGCATTTTCTGCGGCATTGGCTGCGCATGCTTTGCTTATATCTTTGGCGGAACTCTTATTGATGCCATTAGTGCCTTATTTTTGGGCATGCTGCTAGAATGCATGCTTCTATATATGAGTAAACGCAAATCCTCAAAATTTATTACAAATATTATCGGAAGCGCCTTTGTTACTGCCGGAAGTCTGCTCTTACTAAATCTGGGATTTCCTGTTATGCAGGATAAAATCGTTATCGGTGATATTATGCCGCTTGTTCCGGGCATTGCCTTAACTACTTCCATCCGAGATTTGTTTAATGGTGATTATCTTTCCGGTGCAATTCATCTGATGGATGCTTTACTTACCGCTATGTGTATTGCCGTAGGTGTTGGTACGGTGATTATTTTATACCGCTATATTCCGGGAGGTGTGATACTACAATGATTATACAATTTCTTGTATCCATGTTGGCATGTCTATCCTTTGCCATACTTTTTTGTGCACCACGAAATCAATGTATCTATTGCGCACTTACCGGAGCGGCAGGATGGCTGTCCTACCTGCTTTTAGAACCTGCTGCCGGAGCAGTTGCAGCTTCTCTACTGGCTACCTTTTTGCTGACGATTCTTTCTAGAATATTTGCTGCTGCACGAAAAAATCCGGTAACACTCTATCTGGTAATCGGAATTTTCCCATTGGTACCCGGTGCAGGAATTTATTATACTTCTTATTATTTTATTATGAACGACATGACAAGGTTTGCCGTAAAAGGAATGGAAACCTTTAAAATTGCCGGTGCTATAGCTTTAGGAATTATTTTTGCTCTGGCTATTCCACAGAGCTTATTTCACATTTTTCAACGGGCACACAAATAGGAAGATTGTTATCTCATATGAGATAGCATTCTTTTTATTTATACCAACAATCCTTTACACGGCAAATCTTCCTGCTTCATTGGTGATTCATAGCGTTGTATCACCCGTATAGATGCCCAGTCAGGCTTTTTGCTCTTTGTAATCTTTTGAATTTCCTCCTTATCACATGCTTCACCATTATTTTCTTCATCACTTTCGAGTTCCTTCTTTAACTCTTCTTTTAATGCCTGCACAACTACACTCTGCCATGTAGAACCGGAAAGCGCACTCAGATATGAATACCCTGCACCTAAACCATTTCCAAATAAAAGTCCAGAACGATAATTTAATAATGCTGCATCCAGATAATTTGAAAAATTCACAGTATTTGTATTTGACATATTCTGTCTATTTACTGTTTTATCTGCTGCAAACATGGATTCTACAATCCCACTAAGACCACTCATATTTCCTACCATAGCAACCTCCTATTCTAAAAATCATCACTTGATTAGTTATCTGCATAAAAATATTTTCTCTTTCCTACAGACTTATCTTGTCAAAAAATTCATATATGCCGTTACAAAATCGTTGTATTTTTGCTTTGCAAGATAAATACTCTCTCCGGATTTTAGTGTAATGCTTGTCCGGTCATAACCACAGACCTCCTGTAAATGTACGAGATATCCTCTATGACACCTAAAAAATGCACTGCCTAATTTTTGCTCTAATACTTCCATTTTTTCATAATAAGAAATCTCTTCATTTTTCGTATGCAAAACTACCTTTCTGGCATCATTTTCTATATAATAAATATCTTCAACAGGAATCCGCCTATATGCACCCTTTACCTTGATAATCAACGGCAGTGTTGTCCTTTTTTCTCTTGTTTTTGCCGCAGCTTTCCTTAGTACTTCCCTAAGCTTTCCTTCGTCAATAGGTTTTAACAGATAATGAAAAGCTTCTACATCATAGGCAGCGTAGACATATTCCTTCAATGCTGTGATAAATATAATCACTGTATGAGAACTATCTCTCAATCTTCTCGCTGTTTCTAATCCATTGATTTTTCCACTATACTCTGATTTTTCCAGACAAATATCAATCAATAAGATGTCATACTCTATATCCGACTGTAGGAGTGCCTCACCATTTTCATATAAATCTGCCTGTACATTAAGTTCCTGCTTGACAATATCTCTCAAATATTTTCGTATAAAAACTTCATCGTCACAAATTGCTATTTTTATCATTACTCGCCTCCATGCTTCTTAGAACAAAAAAAGAAGCCGATATACTTATCGACCTCTTCCTTACTCTGACTTAATCTGTTATGTAATCAATGATTCAATTTTTGTCACGAAAAATTCTCTTCCACATATTTCATAATGTCATTTCGCTCCTCAAGCATACGACATCCTACGATATATTGACCATCATTATCCGTCACTCGAATGATGCTGCCCTGCAATTCAGAAGCACTTGCAAGCTCAAAATTATGTATCTTTATGAATATTTTTTGTCCTATAGACTCCTTTAACTCTATTTCACTAGAAGTAAAGGCAAAACCGCCTGCACTGATATTAATCATTCTGCCCTGTAATTTGCTGCTTTGATTTTCCATACTAATCGTACAAAGCTTATCTAATGACATTCGCGGATGTTTTCTACGATTTAATACTCTTGGATTTCCCCAAACACTGATTTTCAGATTGCTATTTCCTGCATCTGAAAGCTCAACGCTGTCCCAATAATACATTTCATTTTCTACGATAACATTGAGTGAATAATCACCCTCTGTCACTAATCGCATGCCATTTTCCATTTCTACTATAAGTATCTCTTCTTCAACCGCTATTACACAACCCTTATATTCCTTCTGAACGGCTTTGTCAGTCAATGTCAGATACATACCTGATTTTATATCTGTAGCACCCATAAATCCGCCTTCACCTAATTCTTCGATTAAGTCTCCTACAACGGATTCAATTCTTGCAACATTTGCCGAAGTTTCTGCATACTTACTTCTCATGACCTTGGTATTTTCATCTGCATCTACAATACTTGCCGTCATCACCTGCATAACTTCACTTACCTGCTGCATATTGCCTACCATGCTCTGGTTGGATTTTTCAACTTCCTGCATAGCGGTATCTACAATCTGTATATTATCTCCTAATTTAATAGAATCTTCCGTAATACTGGTAACACTTTCATTAACTTCTACTACTCTTTCAAGTGTCACTCCGATAAGCTCTAGCGTCTTAGTTATGGATGCTAACATCTTATCCGAAGTGTCCTCCAGCCTTGTAAGCGCCTCCATAATGCTTGCTGATGAATCCTGTGTCCCCGTACTAAGATTTCTAATCTGATCAGCAACTACTGCAAATCCTTTTCCTGCTTCACCTGCTCTTGCAGCTTCAATCGAAGCATTTAATGCCAGTAAATTAGTCTGATTTGTAATCTGTTCAATAGTACCTGTCTCTGTCTTTACCATATCAAATTCTGTTCTAAATTCCTGCAGAATCTTTTCTACTTCTGTAGATAATTCAGACATTTCTGAGGTAGACTCCACTACTTCCTCAAGCTGCTTAGAGCTTATTTTAGCTTTTGCCACAGACTGCTGCATCAATCCTACCATTTCCTGAATTAACGCTGCTGCATTGCTGACTTGTGTATTAATAGTCTGTGTCATTTCAAGAGAAGAGTTCGTTGTATTTTGAAGTATATCATTATCAGACGAAAGCTGTTCCATACTTTTTACTACACAATCCGCACTATGCTTATTTTCTTCTGCTAATTCTCTTACCACAGTCATACCATCTACAATAGAATTACTTGCCCCTTTTACGGTCTGAATAGTATTGACCACCTTCTGCAGGTTTCCTTCTACTGCACCAAGCAATGCATTTTCTGATTTCATCAGATAATTTAATGCCAGCATATAGCTTGCATAGCACAAAATTGTACACGCTAGCTGTACTTCAAAATCCGGCATAGTTCTATCGTTTTGCTGACCTGTCAGCATAGTATATGCAAACTTCGCAATAATAACTATTATATTGGCAATCTCAACTCGTACAAGAAGTCCTTTGTTCTTATACAAAATCAACATACCGACAATAGGAAATACATAACTGAAGGTTATAGCAGTTTCTGCTGTAAATAAACCATATGCAAAAAACAGTCCATACCCCACCGCAATAACTTCTCTAAACCATCGGCTATGTATACCTTGAATTTTTAATACTACTGCGCCTAATACAATCGGTATCCAGCCTAAAAGTAATAAACCAATATACATACCCATGGTTTTTTGACCTTTCATAACCTCGATTGCATAAGCAATACTCAATATTGTAATGACTACAATCCAAATTTTTAGTGCAAGTTTATTAGCATAAGCTTGAAATTCTCTTTCGTTATATTCCATATTTCCTTCTCCTTATCTCCCCTTTTATCTTTAGAAATATAATTCCTTGCTCGGATAAATCGGTTCACAGCTTACACGAAGTCCCAACTTCCGAAGTATATCTTCATCCCCCGCTTCAAGCATCTGTGTAGAATGATATTCACAATCACGAAGCTGCTGTAATGCACACATTGCACGGGCAGTAAGCGTATTCGTTGCCCCTGAAATAGAAAGTGCTGTAAGCACATCCTCTAAATTCAATAAGGTAAGATGACTGTTTAGATACTTTGTCTTAAGCTCTACGATTGGTTTTAAAATCAATGGACTAAGCAATGTTAAATCATCATCAATATTTGTCAATGCCTTAATAGCATTTAAAACAACCGACGAACTAGCTGTCATCAATTCACTTGCCTTACCGGTTACAATTCTTCCATCCGGCAATTCAATAGCTGCCGCCGGAGATTCTGCTGCTTCTGCCTTATCTAATGCAGCTTTTACCACATCACGAATATCCGGTGTGATATTGAGCTGACGCATAATCATTTTAATCTTGTCTACAGCTTCCTGTTCCCCTTTTCCCTGACGATATGCACATTTTGCTGCGAAGAAACGACGAATAATCTCCTGACAGCTTGCTGCGCTTACTGCTTCATCATCAAACACAGCATAACCAGCCATATTTACGCCCATATCTGTCGGACTCTTATAATCAAACGCGCTTCCACTGATACTTGCTAATGTACTTTGTACAATCGGAAAAGCCTCTACATCACGATTATAGTTTACGGTAGTTTTTCCATATGCTTCTAAATGGAATGGATCAATCATATTTACATCATTTAAATCTGCTGTAGCAGCTTCATAAGCAAGATTTACCGGATGCTTTAACGGCAAATTCCAGATTGGGAAGGTTTCAAATTTTGCATATCCGGCAGATACTCCACGAACATTTTCATGATATAACTGAGATAAACAGGTAGCAAGCTTTCCGCTTCCCGGTCCCGGAGCTGTCACAACCACCAAAGGCTTAGTCGTCTCTATATATGGATTTGCACCAAAGCCTTCCTCGCTGCAAATATAGTCAATCTCTGTAGGATAGCCCTTAATTGGCTTATGTGCGTAATTTCTTACTCCACGCATAGTAAGCTTGGACATAAATGCATCTGCTGCCGGCTGACCTGTATACCGGGTAATTACCACACTATTTACCTCGATACCTAAATGAGCAATATTATCAATCAGACGAAGCACATCCATATCATAAGTAATTCCTAAATCTGCACGCATTTTTGTCTTTTCAATATCACCCGCAGAAATAACAAAGATAATCTCTGCCATTTCTTTTAATTCGTGCAGCAATTTAATCTTCGCATTTACATCGAATCCAGGAAGCACACGAGCCGCGTGATAATCATCAAATAATTTCCCGCCAAACTCAAGATACAATTTACCCTTTGCTTTCTCGATTCTTTCAATGATATGTTCCTTTTGCTTTCTCATGTACAATTCATTATCAAATCCAATTTTATCCATGTTCTCACGCCTCTTCCTGATTAATTTATTCTTTAACTGTTTAATTCTATCACTTTGAATTTTGTTTTTCAATATATGGGATAGACAAATCTCTGGGAAATTCCGGTTATGGGATAAATGGTATTTCGATATGTTTTTTTGGGGGACGGACGACATAACATTTTATTTTTGTGAAATGTATCATTTTTTTGGTTGTGGTGGGCATATAGGGTAGGTATAGGTGTGTCCAGAT
>JAGALK010000060.1 GCA_017625255.1 Lachnospiraceae bacterium | reverse complement strand
TCTGCCAGTCTGGACGGATTCTTTATAAATTCATCTTCTAATTTTTCAAATCTGTTGATGCATTTTTCTTCAAAATATTTTATACTGTTAATCATAGAGGACACCTTCCTTTGTTTGTATTTTGGTTGTCAGCCTTAAATATTTTATCACAAAGTGGTGTCCTCTTTTTTATTAATCCGAATAAAATTTTACGCTAGCTCTTGCTTGAACTGAAAGAATTTATGTGATATATTGTTACTGTTCATGTAATAAATTTATGATTTGCAGATGTATCGAAGTGGTCATAACGGGGCTGACTCGAAATCAGTTAGCCGGGCAACCGGCACGCGGGTTCGAATCCCGCCATCTGCGCTAAAAAAACCGTAGAGCCTTTATCTTATAAGGTCTACGGTTTTTTGATTTCTAATTATTAATACGGCAAAAATTCTCTTTCATGCTCGCGAAGCCAAGCTCTGCGCTCTTTATAATCCGGCTGTATTTCCTCAACTATAGCCCAAAATGCCGGTGAATGATTCATTTCCTTTCGATGGGCAAGCTCATGTACTACCACATAGTCTTGTATTCGTTCGGGCATCAGAACCAGCTTCCAGTTAAAATTCAAATTACCTTTTGAGCTACAGCTTCCCCAGCGGGTTTTCTGTTCCTTGATGGCGATTCGGTTGACATTTACCTGCATTTGCTTAGCATATTGCAGGACTTTTTCACCCAGCCGGACTCTGGCATATTCTCTGAGCCAACCTGTAACGGCATTCCTGTAAGCCTGTGGATTATTCTCAATTCCTGATACCATACATAGACAAAAGCTTCCGTCTTCTGCTTTTTTGCGGTATACGCGAATATGCTTTTCGTCCCGGTTTCTGATACGAGAAAGTCTGATGCTTCCATCTCCTAAGGGTATACTGCTTCCATCTGTATAAATAGCATTTTCCATAAATTTTTCCTTTGTTTATATTATGTTAGCCGAAACGGCATAAATGCAACGCCTGCTGCCCGAAACAGGCAAAGCCCAATAGGAATTCCTATGATGGTAATACAAAACAGCAAGCCACATACACATAGACAAAGAGCTATTGGTAAACCTATACACAGCATATATAAAAGCTTAAACATCAGTGTTCCAATGGACATAAACAGAATCAGTAATACGAGAAAAATAAAAATCAGAAACATCTGCATCCTTCCTCCTAAATCTTCCAGTAAATGAACATCCGATTTTTAGTAACCAACCGGTTTTTCCGGCATAATAACGGCTGCTATAATATATGCCAGAACACCTGTTCCTGCACCAAGCACAAGAAGTACAATTAATAAACGGATAATGGTGGGATCTACATTAAAATATTCACCTAATCCTCCACATACACCGCAAAGCACCCGATTTGTATTTGATTTATATAGTCTTCTCTGTTCCATAATTAAATTCCTCCTGTTCTAAAGTTTTTAGTTCAATCTGACCAACACCACAGTCTAAATGAATTTTTCTGTCCGCATCGTTATCAATGCTTTTTTCTTTGGATAATCCGCTATAGGATGCATCATTAATATGTACCTCTCCTACACCGCAATCCACTTCATAATCATATTCGTTTTCCTTGCCCAAAATTGTAAGTGTTATATTACCTACTCCGCAGTCTGCTTCTAACTTCTCATAAACAGCTCCGCTTAATGTTGCATTGCCAACGCCACAATCCACCTCCATTTTTTCTGCATAAAATTCATCAATTTCCAAGTTTCCTGCTCCAACCTCTATACCAAATTTATCTTCGGCACTAAAATAATTTGCTATAAGCTCTCCTGCATTTAATACTACATCAATATTTTCTGCCTGAAATTCATAGTTTACATCCACAGCACCTGCATCAGTTTTGAGTTTTACTGTATCAAATACCTTTCCTGCCGGAATAGAAACTTCAATGTTTACACTATTATCGCCTATTCGCCATTTATTTGTTCTGGTTTTATCTTCTAATTTTAATGTCCCATTATCATTTTTGCACACATAAGAGTTTCTCTTTGGTGCATGAATCACTACTTCAATATTGTCGGTACTACTTTCTAAAAACCGAATCTCTCCGTATCTGATGTCCATATCAAAGCTTTCAATCTCTTCTTGTGGGAAAGCAGCCTCTAAATCCCCTCTTAGGGTATCTTCGGTGTCCGTATCACTATTCTTTACATAAAATATACCATCAGACCAACGCCAGTTTCCAATATTTAATTCTCCGTTATCTGCCATCTGCTGTACTTCATCAATTCCGCTGCCTAAGGCAATACCTGCGCCCATACATAACGCTCCGATACATACAAGCACCAGACAGATTCCTAAACAAATTCTGGTAAATATTTTCATATGGAAGCCCCCCTTCGAATAAATACTTTTCTAATCAACATAACAATTCCCCGAATAAACCATGGGATAAATCTGCCTATACACCATACAATAAGCAACAGCCCCAAAATACCAACTGCCAGCATAAACAAACCAAGAGCAATAACTATTAGTCCCGTAGCCGGAAATCCGGTAAAGGTTTTTACCAATCCAATTCCTGCCATCACAAATCCGACAACAATTGCTGCTAATACACAAGCCATTACACCTATAACAATACCAAAAAGTCCACCTATCAACCCTACGATAATTCCAAACAAACCACCAACCAATCCAATCCATATAGGAAATGTTAAAACGACAATAACCGCAATCAAAATATTCCGCTGTGTTTTATTTTCCTTCTGCTGATTTTCAAATGCCTGATGATTTTCATAGCTTTGCTGCTTCTGTGTTGACTGCTCATGGTAAGCATTATAGTTTTCGCCAAAAAGGTCCTTTTTTATACTATCTGCAACCTTTCTTGGCGAACCTAATTCCTCAATAATTTTTGCTTCATTTTCCGGACCTGCATCATCGAAATAATTTTCGTAATATTCCATAGCTTCCCGTCGTTCACTTTCCTGAACATCATAAAGCAATTCTTCCAATTGTCTTAAAAATTCCTTCCTGTTCATCTTATCCTTTTATTCCTCCCCTGAAAACAGACTGGATATTTTTGTAGAATACTCTACCCATTCCTTTTTATAATCTGCCAGCTTTTCTGCGCCGGCATTCGTGATCTTGTAATATCTGCGGTTTCTTCCGCCACATTCCACATCGTATACAATAAGACATTCACTTTTTTGTAATCGCCGCAATACCGGATACAATGTAGATTCCGAAATATCTATCGCTTGTCGTACATCCTGTGTAATACGGTAGCCATAGGTTCCTTCTTCTTCCTTTGAGACAACAGCAAGGACGATTGCATCCAATAATGCTGCCCCTGTATTAAATACCATTCCATCACTCCTTTATAGTATTGTATAAAACGCAATATTATTTTATATTTAATACTATACGCCGTATAATATTATTTTGTCAACAACTATTTTTACTTTATTACAATATTGCGCTATCATGCGAAAAATGATATAATCGCATCTATATTTATTATGAAACTTTGTCATTTTATGGAGAGTTTTCACGAAAAAAGGAGGAAATTATGAGTGGATCAACACTAGGACTCTTTATAGTTATGCTTATCTACATTATCGGTATGGTAGGCATAGGTATATGGTATTCCAAACAAAACAATGATGTTAGTGATTTTTATTTAGGTGGTCGTAAATTAGGACCTTTGGTTACTGCTATGAGTGCAGAAGCTTCTGATATGAGCAGCTGGCTTTTGATGGGTCTTCCCGGCGTAGCTTATTTATCCGGTATTGCAGATGCAGGCTGGACTGCTATCGGTCTTGCTATCGGAACTTATTTCAACTGGTTAATCGTAGCGAAACGACTTCGCCGTTATTCTGCTGTAAATAACTCTATTACGATTCCGGATTTCTTTGCAAATCGTTTTCGAGATAAGAGTGGTGCATTAGTAGGTATTTCAGCTATTATTATAGTAATTTTCTTTATCCCATATACAGCATCCGGATTTGCTGCCTGCGGAAAACTGTTTTCCAGCTTATTTGGCATTGATTATGTACCTGCTATGATTATCAGTGCAATTGCCATTGTCGGTTATACCGCATTAGGTGGATTTTTAGCTGCAAGTACTACAGACTTTATCCAGAGTATTGTTATGTCTATTGCCCTTATTATCGTAGTTATTTTTGGTGTACAAACTGCCGGTGGTTTTGATGTCGTAATGGAAAATGCTTCCTCTCTTGCAGGCTATTTATCTATGACAAGTATGCATGATGCAGCTACAGGTACTGCTACAAGCTACAGTGCCCTTACCATTGCATCTACATTAGCATGGGGTCTTGGTTATTTTGGTATGCCACACATCTTATTAAGATTTATGGCTGTTGAAGACGAAAACAAATTGTCTTTATCCAGAAGAGTTGCTACTATATGGGTCGTTATTTCTATGGCTGTTGCTGTTTTTATCGGTATTATCGGATACAGTATGTCCAAAAACGGCTCTTTACCGGTACTTGAAGGTACTGATTCAGAAACCTTGATTGTTAAAACCGCTGAGCTATTAAGCAAGCATGGTGTAATAGCAGTAATTTTAGCAGGAATTATCCTTGCCGGTATTTTAGCTTCTACCATGTCAACTGCGGATTCACAGCTCTTAGCTGCATCCTCTAGTATCTCTGAAAACATTTTAAAAGATGTATTCAAACTTAAAATGTCTCAGAAATCTACTATGCTTGCAGCAAGAATAACTGTAATTGCTATTGCCATTATCGGTATCTTCCTTGCAAGAGATCCGAACAGCTCTGTATTTGGTATTGTATCCTTTGCATGGGCAGGATTTGGTGCTGCATTCGGTCCGGTTATGCTGTTTGCATTATTCTGGAGAAGAACCAACCGCTTTGGTGCATTAGCAGGAATGATTTCCGGTGGTGCAATGGTATTTATCTGGAAATATCTGGTTCGTCCACTTGGCGGCTTATGGAATATCTATGAATTACTTCCAGCCTTCTTAGTAGGATGTGTATTTATTGTGGTCGTAAGTCTCCTTACAGAGGCTCCAAGCGATGAAATTGTAAAAGAATTTGATTCTATCTAAAGAATCAGGAACCAAAAGTGCTGTCGAATTAGCGATAAATTACGCAAGCGATGGCACTTTTTATATATAAATTCAGAGCAGCATCCATACTGCTCAATTTCATTTTCTCACACAAGAAAGGGGTTGTATATTTATGGAGAAAAACACAAACTATTTTGCTGCATTATGCAAAATCATTGCTGCCATCGTACTGGTTCTTCTGGGTGTTATCACACTTTTTAGCTCTGTCTACACCATCAAAGACACCGAAACAGCCGTTGTAACCACCTTTGGTAAAGCAGAAGTCAACAACAATAAGGGAATTCAATGGAAAATACCTTTTATCCAAAAGGTAAGCAAGGTCAGCACCACAACCTATGGTTTTACTATTGGTTATGTGGAAAACGAAGATGGGACAGAAGAAGATGTGGAAGAAGAAGCTGAAATGATTACCAACGATTACAATTTTGTAGATGCTGATTTTTATGTATCTTATCGGGTAAGTGACCCAATTAAGTACAAATACGCATCGAATGATCCTATAACAATTCTTAAAAATATTGCCATGAGCTGTATCCGTTCCACGATGTCTGCCTATACCGTAGACAGTGCCTTAACCACCGGAAAAAGCGAAATCCAGAGCAATATCAGACAAATGATTGTCAATAAACTAGAAAAAGAAGATATCGGTCTGGTGCTAGACGATATCCTTATGCAGGATGTAGAGCCTCCAACAACAGAAGTATCTAATGCCTTTAAAGCAGTCGAAACTGCAAAACAAGGAAAAGAATCTGCCATTAATGAAGCAAACAAATACAGAAATGAGCAATTACCAACCGCTGAAGCTACTGTCGATAAAATCATTCAGGAAGCAGAAGCTACCAAAACCGCCAGAATAAATGAAGCTACCGGACAGGTTGCCCGTTTCAATGCCCAGTATACTGAATATCAGAAATATCCTTTAATTACAAAACAGCGTATGTTCTACGAAACTATGGAAGAATTGCTGCCAAAAATGAAGGTTATCATTGATGACGGAAATGGTAATATACAAAAATATTATCCTGTAGAAAGCTTTGCCACCTTTAATACAAATACAGCAGACACCACAGAAGCCGCTGCCGAAGAAACTACAAATACGGAGGTAAGTACAGATGAAGAAGAATAAAGCCGGTTTTGCACCTCTTATTATTTTAATTTTACTATTTATTGTTCTGATTGGCTGGAATTCCGTAGCTTATGAAACCGCAGAAAATGAATATACCGTTATCAAGCAATTTGGAGAAATCAAAAAAATCAACAGTGAGCCGGGATTACGGTTTAAAACACCATTTATTCAGACGGTAAGCTCCATTCCAAAATGTAAACAGTTTTATGATCTGCAAAAATCTGATGTCATCACAGCAGATAAAAAGACTATGCTAGTAGATGCATTTATTACTTGGAAGGTTATAGATCCAAAGGTATTTACCACCTCTTTAAATGCCAACCTTGAAACTGCAAAGGGGCGTTTAGATGTCATTGTCTATAATGCTATTAAAACTACCAGTTCCAATATGACACAGGAAGAATTGATTTTAAGCCGTGATGATGATTTAGAGACTGCCAATAACGATACAGAGCTTGATGATGTGGAAATCAATGATATCTCTGCTGAGGAAATTTCTGAAAATGGCGAAAATGCTGACGGCACCTCTGCCGCAGAAGAACCGGAAATTATTGCTATTTCTCAGAAGCTACAGGAATGTATTGGCAATCAGTGTGAGCAGTATGGTATCAATATAGAAACAATTGAAGTAAAAGTACTTGATTTACCAGACGAAAATAAGGCTGCGGTATACAACCGTATGGTTACAGAACGAAACAATATTGCCGCTGCGTATACTGCACAGGGTGCAGCGGAAGCACAGAAAATCAAAAATATGACTGACAAAGAAGTATCTGTTATGGTATCTAATGCAAAGGCTGAGGCTGAAAAAATCGTAGCCGAAGGCGAAGCAGAATATATGCGAATTATGTCTGAAGCTTATTCTGATGAAGCAAAGGCAGATTATTACGCATTTGTCAGAAGCCTCGATGCGGCTAAAGCATCTTTGTCTAACGGAGATAATACTTTATTTTTAAATGGAGATTCTCCAATTGCACAGGTATTTATGGGACAGTATTAATAGGCATAAAAAAGGTCAGATAAAACTCTTTTTTAAGGTTTATCTGACCTTTCTAGTCTTTATTCGGCTTAGTTTTTCTGATATAAATTAAAACCGAGCATCCTGCGTCGAATCCCGACCACAGACGTTACCTCCACAGTTAACTCAGCCCAGGCACCCTCGCGGCACACAAGAGTGCTTACTTAGGGCTGCTCCATTCCTGACCTGACCCGGTTCGTAAGTTCCTGTTGCGCAAGACCCAAGCGTCATCGCCACTTATGAAGGG
>JAGALK010000059.1 GCA_017625255.1 Lachnospiraceae bacterium | reverse complement strand
ATAAGAATTTTCCAAATTTGCCTATTTTTACAGATGTATATGTACCAAAGGATTCATATAAGACATATAAGAAGTGGTATAAAAAGTATAAGAGCTACTCTAGTGTAAAAATGCATACATATTAATCCATAGAAGTATAAAAGCATGCTGCATTCACTGTGACCGGTGAATGCAGCATGTAAATTTATTGTATATAAATGTGGAAATGAGAAAAGGGAGTAAAAAATGAGAAATTTAAGAAAACTATCAATATTACTATGTACTGCAATGGCGGTATTGTGTGCCGTTGGGATATCTGATGTAAAAGCTGCAAAGCTGGATGGAACATATAATTACGAGAACACGATAAAAGGAAGTACAAATAAAAAGAAAAGTAACTTTTCGTATAGATTAAAAAAAGATGGAACAGCAAAAATTTCAGGGTATTCCGGAAAAGATGCAGAGGTTGTGATTCCTGCAATAATAGATGGGATAAAAGTGACAAGTATAGCGAGATGTGCGTTTAAGAACAATACATATATAGAAAATATGACTATTTCTAGTGGTATAACAAATATTGGCGAGGAGGCATTCTTTGCATGTGAAAATTTGAAAAGTGTTACAATTCCGGATACTGTGACGAGTATAGGGACAGGTGCATTTGCGTCAAGCAGAAAGTTGGAAAGTGTTGAATTGTCAAAAAATTTGACTACGATAGCCTCAGATATATTTTATCAATGTGATAGCTTGAAGAATATTATGCTGCCGGATGGAATAGTTAGTATAAATTGTCGTGCATTTTTTTCTTGTAAAAGCTTAAATAGTATTACTATACCAGATAGTGTAACAAGTTTGGGAGACGAAGCATTTGCAAATTGTAGCAGTCTTACAGAAATCAGTATAGGTGCAAATAATCCTGCATACATATCAGAAAATGGTGTTGTATACAACAAAGATAAAACCGAGCTGCTTATTTATCCGGGAGGAAAAACAGCAGATTTTACTGTGCCGAGTAGTGTAACAAAGATAGCCGATTATGCTTTTTTTTGCTGCAGTAATCTGAATAACATTACAATGCATGATAATGTTCTTAGTATAGGACGCGATGCCTTTTATTTTTGTGAAAATCTACAGGATATTGTATTACCAAAGAATTTGCAGAGTATAGGAGTAGAAGCATTTGGACACTGTAATAGTTTTCGAAATGTGGTAATTCCGGACAGCGTAACATATATGGGATCGCATGCGTTTGCGAGGTGTGAAAATTTAAAGTCTGTTACTTTATCAAAAGGTGTCAAAAAAATCCGAGAGCGTACATTTTATAGTTGTTCTAGTCTGGAAAATGTTATCATACCAGACGGTGTGACATGTATTGGATATTTTGCATTTGCCTCTTGTCATAATTTGCATGCAATTATGATTTCTAGTAATGTAAAATCAATAGAAGCATATGCATTTAGTGACTGTATCTTGTTAAATGATATATATTATACTGGAAGCAAAGCCCTCTGGAAAGATATCCGTATTGGTCTTGGCCGTAGGGAGTTTGAGAAAATACCTGTACAGTGTAATGCGGAGTTTTTGATAAATATAGCTGAGAAAAAATATACTACATATACAGGAAAAGCAAAAAAACCAAAAGTAATCGTACTTGGTAAAGATGGAACGATAGTAAACCCATCTGATTATACTGTAAAATATAAAGATAACAAAAACATAGGTATTGCAACTGTAACAGTAACTGGTACTGGAATGGATACACATACAGCCCATTTCACAATTCATCCGAAAAAGACGAATATTGTTAAGCTTTCAGCTAAGAAAAATGGTTTTTGGGTAAAATGGAAAACACAGCAAAAGCAGCAAAAGCAGGTGAGTGGATATGAAATAGGATATTCTGAGGACAAGAACTTCTATAGTAGGTTTCCAGGTGTTAAAGTGAAAGCGAATAAAGATAATACAACTGTAAAAGGATTACTTGGCAAAAATTATGTGCGCGTGCGTGTATATAAAACGATAAAGGTTGGCAATAAAAAACAAAAAATCTATTCAGAATGGTCACCAGTAAAAATGATCAAGACGAAGAAATCAAATAGATAGATTTTAGCTGGCAAAAAAAGGCTATTATCTCATGCTGAAATTTTCAGAGCGAGATAATAGCTTCTTTTAATGGAAATATTTGTTTTTTACGCAATTTTTCTAAATAAATACGCAACTGCAAAGAATGAAATCCCAGAAATTAAATTGTATGATATGGTTAAAGCAAAAAACAAAAGCAACGCAATTTGTAATAAGTATAAAATGCAGGAGGAGAATCATGAGTACAGTAAAAGTATGGGAAGAAAAAGTCATTATTCCAACCTATGAAATCGGCGAAGCCGAAAAAAATCCAATGTTTTTAGATAAACGCGTCTATCAGGGAAGCTGCGGAAAGGTATATCCGTATCCAACGATTGAGAAAATCAGCGATGAAAAAGTAGATAAAGAATACAATGCTGTGTATTTAGAAAATGAATACATCAAAATCATGATTTTGCCGGAGTTAGGCGGCAGAATCCAAAGAGCCTATGACAAAACCAACGATTATGATTTTGTCTACTACAATCAGGTGGTAAAACCGGCGTTAGTAGGCTTAACAGGCCCATGGATTTCCGGTGGAATCGAATTTAACTGGCCACAGCACCACAGACCGACAACATTCCTTCCGGTAGATTATATCATTGTAGAAAATGAAGATGGCAGTAAATCTGTACTTGTGCATGATGTGGACCAGATGTATGGCACAAAAGGTATCGCGAAGTTTACTGTATATCCGGGCAAAGCTTATATTGAAATTACCGGACAGCTTTATAATCGTACACCAATGCCGCAGACTTTCCTCTGGTGGGCAAATCCGGCGGTAGCGGTAAATGACAATACCCAGTCTATTTTCCCTCCGGATGTACACGCAGTAATGGATCATGGAAAGCGAGATGTATCCCGTTTTCCAATTGCCACCGGCATATATTACAAAAAGGACTACAGTGAGGGCGTAGATATTTCCCGTTACAAAAATATCCCTGTTCCAACCAGTTATATGGCAGAAAAGTCCAAATATGATTTTGTAGGCGGTTATGATTATGGTAAGCATGCAGGAATCCTTCATGTAGCAGACCACCACATTTCTCCGGGTAAAAAGCAGTGGACATGGGGCTGTGGGGATTTTGGCAAAGCCTGGGATAGAAACCTAACGGATGAAGATGGTCCATACATCGAATTAATGACTGGTGTATATACTGACAATCAGCCGGATTTTACTTGGTTAAAGCCATTTGAAGAAAAGACCTTCAAACAATATTTTATGCCATACAAAGCTGTCGGACAGGTAAAAAATGCAACAATTGAAGCCGTAGTAAATCTTACATATGCTGATGGCGAAATCTACGCCTGTGTATATGGAACAGAAAAGAAAGATGTGTGCATAGAAGTTACCTATGATGGTACAGAAGTATTTGCAGAAGAAGCAGTAATTTCTCCTGTAGATATTTTTGAAAAAAAGCAGTCATTGGAAATTGATGATGAAACAAAACTTACGATTGCCGTATATGAAAATGAGCGTTTATTAGTATCCTATACGCCGGAAAAAACAGAAATAGAAAAGCTTCCAGATCCGGCAGAAGCTATTGGTGAACCAAAAGAAATTCAGACAAACGAAGAATTGTATTTAGCAGGCTTACATATTGAGCAGTATCGTCATGCTACCTATTTGCCAGATCCGTATTATTTAGAAGTCTTAAAACGCGATCCGGGCGATATTCGTGTGAATAATGCCTATGGTGCTCTTATGATGCGCAGAGGTAATTTTATCAAAGCTAAAGAGCATTTTCAAATAGCGTTAAAACGAATGACAAAGCGCAATCCAAATCCATACACTAGTGAAGCCTACTACAATTTGGGATTAGTACAGCTTTATCTTGGGGAAGAGAAAGAGGCATATGATGCATTTTTCAAAGCTACATGGAGCAATGAGCAGCAGGAAATGTCCTTCTATTATTTAGCAGCCATTGATGCAAGATGTGGTCGTTTTGCGCACGCTCTTGAAATGGTGGAAAAAGGACTTGTAAAAAATGTTCATAACATTAAAGCTCGCGGCTTAAAGGCATATATTTTGAGAAAACTTGGCAAAACCGAGGCAGCAAAAGCTTGGATTACAGAAAATATTGCCCTTGATCCATTTGATTTTGTCAGTGGCAATGAGGCAGTGATTTTAGCAGGTGGAGACAGCGAAGAAAAAGCAAAATTACATGCCCTTATGCGTAATTTTGCAGAAAATTACCTGATGAGTGCAAGGGATTATGCCGATGCAGGTGCATACAAAGAAGCTGCAGAATTGTTGGCAGATTGTACAAATAAAACACCATTGGTTTGGTATTATGAAGGTTATTATCTTGCCAAAGCAGGAAAAGAAGCAGCTGCAATAGAAAAGATAAAAGAAGCAGAAAATATGGCTGCCGATTATTGCTTCCCGAACAAATTAGAGGATATTGCGGTATTAAGCTATGCCATCGAAAAGCATGATGCAGCTATGGCAAATTACTATCTTGGCAATCTTTATTATGACAAATTACAGTGGGAAAAATCCATTGCTTTATGGGAAGTGGCAAGAGAAAAATGTCCAAGCTTCCCAACAGTATATAGAAATCTTTCTTTAGCATATTACAATAAAAAGAAGGATAAAGCAGCAGCAAGAGAGGCAATGGAAAAGGCATTTGCCCTAGATACCTCTGATGTACGAGTTTTCTTAGAGTTAGATCAGCTTTATAAAAAGCTTGAAATGAGCTTTGCAGATCGCTTGAAAAATTACGAAGCCCATAGAGATATTATTGGCGGAAGAGACGATTTGTTTATTGAATACATTACCCTTATCAATATGACTGGTAATCATGCCCGTGCATATGAGCTGATTATGAATCGAAAATTCCATCCATGGGAAGGCGGAGAAGGAAAGATAACTACCCAGTATACCCTTGCATTATTGGAAATGGCAAAGCAGGCATTGAGAGATAAGGATGCACCAGCCGCAGAATCTATGTTGCGCAAGGCATTAGTTTACCCTGAAAATCTTGGAGAGGGTAAGCTGGAAGGAACGAAAGATAATCATATTTATTATCATTTAGGTCTGGCACTTGAAAGACAGGGTAAGGTAAAAGAAGCCAAAAAATGCTATGAGATGGCATCCATAGGTACCGATGAACCGGCAGGAATGATGTATTACAATGATCAGCCGGCGGATATGATTCTCTATCAGGGGCTTGCCAAATTAAAGCTGGGTAAAACAGCAGAAGCTAAATCCAGATTCTATCGTCTGATTGATTACGGTGAGAAGCATTTATGGGACGAAGTAAAAATTGAATATTTTGCAGTTTCCCTGCCGGATTTCTTAATCTTTGATGATGATTATACAGCAAAAAATAAAGCACATTGCTATTATCTGATGGGACTTGGAAATATGGGACTTGGCAATAGCAATAAAGCAAAAGAATTTTTAGAGCAGGCAGTTCTTATCGAACCGGCACATATGCAAGCAAATATATATAAAAATGAAGTTAAAAGTTTATGAATTATGATGAATTGTAGGTAAAAAATACAAGTGGTATAATATAATACAGAACAAACGGTTGCGCAACAAGAGTACAAATGAAACGGCTATGAACGGACAAGGGAAATTGTTGCGCAATCGGATTTTATGTATGAAAAGGAGAAGGGAGTAAAATGAGAAAAAGAAATTTTCATGGAAAGCAGATGCTTGCATTTTTACTGGGCATTAGTTTATTAAGTACAAGCATACCAATGACAATGAATGCAGCAGAAGCAGCAAAGACTTTACAGGTAGGAGACAGTGTAAAGTTTGATTTTGGAGGAACTAAAAGTACAGCCAGTGGTTACATTGGAGTAGATGCCACAAGGAGTTATTATACCAAAGGTGTTGAAGCATTAAATACGGATAGTGCTACAGGTTATACCTATGGTTTTCTTGGTATTGGTGAGGATGGCTATCTTGCATCAGATAGAGCAGATGGTGACCGTACTGACGGATTTACCATGGATCCGGGCATGGAGATTACTCTGCTTGAGGGTGGAACAGGAGAAGAGGCAGCAAAGGATTATGTCTATGCCAGTCAGACAATTTATAATTTGGAAAAAACAGAAAAAGAAGAAGCCTATGATATGGGAGATGGCACAATGCCTATCCGCTTTGCTTTAAATGTAGAGCCCAAAAGCTATTATACGGTAAAAGCTACATTGGCAAATGCCAGTGATACTGAAAAGGCAGTAGTAAATCTTTATAGTGAAAGACGACATCAGATTGCTACAAATGTAGAGCTTGCAGCAGGTGAAACAAAGGAAATTACTTTTAATGCAGCCGTAACAGATGTATATTTCCAGAAATCTGAACCAAAGGGCACATATAATGATACCCAGCTGAATGTGACAGTAATCGGAGAAAATGCGGCATTAGCAGCATTAGAGGTTAGCAGAATCGAGCATAGTCCAACTATGTATATTTGTGGAGATTCTACTGTATGTGATCAGGTAGGCTATGTACCGGCTTATCCTTTACATAATTATACGGGTGTAGGACAGGGCATTTCAGCCTATTTTAGGGATATTATGATTTCTAATCAGGGTGAAGGCGGTTTAAGTGCAGCAGATGCTTATCATTTTAACAGTGCAGCAGCACAGCTGCAGGCAGGGGATTATCTGTATGTACAGTACGGACACAATCACAAAAATGATGGTGTGGCAGGCTATGTGAATTGCCTGAAAAAATACTATACAGCGGCTCACGACAAGGGAGCAAAGCTGCTTTTAGTGGGAACGATTGACAGACAAATGAAGACTCAGTATAACAGTTCCGCAAATACATGGAGTTCTACATTAAGCGGATATTCCCATGCGGCAGAAGGCTATGTGACGGCTCTGATTTATGGAGGAATTACAGCGGCAGATGACTATGTGGCAGCCTGGCAGTCAACAGAAGGGCAGACAGCAGCAGATGCTTATATTGAAGAGTTAAAAGCAGATGGAATCACAGAAGCAGGTGTAACTGATGCCGCATTTGTGGATTTGAATGCAGGATGGATAGATTTTTTAGAGAGTGTAACAGCAGGAAATGCAGCCATTGGGCAGAATCAGTATTCCCATGCAAGCTTTTACTATACCTATAATAATGTATACGATGCTAAGGATTTGACGCATATCAATGACTATGGTGCAAGTCAGGCAGGATATATTTTGGCAACAGAAATAAAGAAAATCTATGAAGCAGGCATTGCAGCCGGTGAAACCAGTGCAGAATATGTACAGGCAATGGTTTTAGAAGATTTGTATGAGGATTATACAAGTAATCGCAAAACTGTAACACCGGATGCGGTATCGGATGAAACCGTTTTAGCAGGTGCAGCGCCAAATAGCTGTTATCCACAGAAATTCGTAATTGAAGATGCACCTTTATATACAACAGCCATTAAAAAAATTCATATGAAAGATGGAGTATTTACCACAGTGGATGTGCATATCGTATCCGGTATGAACAGCTATGGAAAGGTAGCTTTAAAGGTATATGATAAGGCAGGCACATTGGTAGGAACTATTTGGACAACCGATTGGTTAGATAATACTTCTATGACAGCAGGCTCTAATGAGACCTTACATTTTGAAGAGAGCGATATGACGATGCCTGAAGGTGGAAAATGCATTGCAGAAGTATATCCTGTTTCTGATGATACACAGCAGTATGATGGAGAAGCAGAGGCAATATCTAAAAGATATACAGCACAGGAATCGGATGGAATCCTGATTACAGATTTAGCCTTAGAAAAAACTATTGCAGCCAGTGCAGAAAGAAGTGGAAATGAAGCCGTTTGTGTGGTAGATGGGGATGATACTACTGTATGGACACCGGGAGGCGGTGCAGCAGGTCATGTAATTGTGGATTTAGAGGATGTTTATACTCTTGATAAGATGGAGCTCTATACTCATGACTGGTATGGATTTGCATATAAAATAGAAGTTTCCGAGGATGGAACAAATTATAGTCTGTTTTATGAAAATACCGAAGAAAGCGGAGTACAGTACACGACAGAAATTGCAGATCCAAAAGAAGTAATTTCCGGTCGTTATGTAAAGATAACAATTACTAAGCCAAGTAATGGTCAATGGATTGGTCTTGCAGATTTAAATATCTATGAATATCTGGAAAAAGAGTCTGAAATTATAGTAGATAAAACAGCTTTACATGCGTTAATTGCAGAGGTTGAAAAGTTAGCAGCAGCAGATTATACAAAGGAAAGCTTTGAGGCATTGCAGACAGCATTAACAGCAGCCAAAGCAGAGGCTGCAAAAGAAGATGCGACACAGGAAACAGTAGATACAGTACTTTTTGCATTAAATACAGCAAAAACAAACTTAGTACCAGCAGCGGTTATCACACCGGAACCAACACCGACGCCAACACCACAACCAGAACCAACACCACAACCAACACCAGAGGTTAAAGAAACTACAATTACTTTAGATGCCCAAAAGGTAGTCATGGGCAAAAATGAAAAGAATGTAGTTTTAAAAGCAGTTGTTGATGGTGCAGCGTTTGCTCAGGCAGTAACATGGTCATCCAGCAAGCCAAAGGTTGTGGATGTAAAGGGTGGCAAATTAACTGCCAAGAAAACCGGTAAAGCAGTCATTACAGCAACGACAGCAGATGGTAAGACAGCAACCTGTACAGTAACGGTTAAGGCAGCACCGAAAAAGATTTATTTGAAAAAGAATAGTGCAAAGCTAAGCAAGGGTCAGACAGTTTTGATTAAGGTAAAGAAATATTCACCGAAAAGTGCTGCAAGCTATAAGCTGACATATAAATCCAGTAATAAGAAAGTAGCAGCTGTATCCGCAGCCGGTAAGGTAACGGCAAAGAAAAAAGGTACAGCAAAGATTACTGTAAAGACCTTTAATGGAAAAAAAGCCATTTTTAAAGTAACTGTAAAATAAAGAAGTGATGTCATAGGAATATGGGCAATACATGAAGGAGAAGTATATGGAAAAGAACAATCAGATAACACCGCACCGTGTTATAGGTATGTGCATGGGAAATATTATTATAGGAATTGCCGTGGCATTATTTAGGTTAAGCGGGTTTGGAGTGGACTCTTTTAGTTGTCTGAACTTAGGCGTCAGCGGACTTGTGGGACTTAGCTTTGGAACATGGCAGTTGATTTTTAATATTGTATTATTAGTAGTTGTATTTTTTACAGCCAGACAGTTTATCGGCTGGGGAACTGTAGTGAATATGGTATTTATCGGTTATATTGCAGATTTCCTCTGTTGGGGATTTGCACAGTGCTTTGGCAATGCCAATGAGATGCTGTGGCTTCGGATTGTATTGCTTATAATCGGATGCTTTTGTTCTCCCTTTGGTGCATCCTTTTACATGGAAGCTAACATGGGAAATTCCCCATGGGATACGGTGGCATTTATCATTTTAAAATTTACAAAAAATAAGATTTCCTATCGTGTGGCGAGAGTGTCTTCTGATGTAACAGCCGTAGTTGTTGGGACATTGGCAGCTCTTGCAGCAGGCAATTCTATTTGGACAGTAGTTGGTCTTGCGACCATTATTACATCTGTGCTGAATGGACCATTGATTCAGTTTTTTAAAGAAAAGATTTGTTGCAGGTATTATAAGTGATAAAGTAGTCATACAAAAAAATTCCCCCGCATACATTGTAAAAACAAGTATCGCAGGGGAATTTTTTTGAAAAGCTATATTGAAGAGCGTGCTATGGAAATAGCCCGATATATCATTGAAAATAATGCAACTGTACGACAGACAGCAAAGCAGTTTGGAATCAGCAAAAGTACTGTACACAAGGATGTAACAGAACGATTGCCACAGATTAATTCTGCATTGGCACAGAGCGCAAGAAAAGTATTAGATGTCAACAAATCTGAAAGACATATTCGTGGTGGTCTTGCAACAAGAGAAAAATATCTGCATCAGCATATTTAATACATAAAAATTAAATTTTTTGGTAAAGCTAATGCCAAACGAGATGATATCAATTTTGGAGGCTTTACAAATGGAAAGAACAGATATACGACCTTTTGGTTTTCGGGATAAGCTAGGATATATGTTTGGAGATTTTGGTAATGATTTTACATTTATCTTTGCAAGCTCCTATTTAATGGTATTTTATACCAAGGTGTTAGGTATTGATGCAGCAATGGTAGGCGTATTATTTTTGGTGGCAAGATGTGTGGATGCATTTACGGATGTAGGTATGGGAAGAATTGCAGATTCTGCCAAAGAAAATCCCAAAGGCAGATTTCGGGTATGGATTCTTCGCATGTGTGGACCGGTAGCAATTTCTAGTTTTCTGATGTACCAGAGCGCACTGGCAAATGCATCCATGACCATAAAAATTGTTTATATGTTTGTGACCTATTTACTGTGGGGCTCGATTTTCTATACCTCAATTAATATTCCATATGGTTCAATGGCATCTGTGATTTCAGAAAAGTCAAAAGACAGACAGTCTCTTTCGGTTTATCGCTCATTAGGCTCTACCTTCGCAGGAGTGGCCATTAGTGTAGCAGCACCATTATTCATTTATCAGACAGATGCCAGTGGAAACCAGATTGTTGTAGGCAGTCGTTTTACACTGGTTGCAGGGGTATTTTCAATTTTGGCAGTCATTTGTTATCTGCTGTGCTATTTTCTGGTAACAGAGCGTGTGATTATCCGTCAGGCAAATGGCACTTCCAGTCAAAAAAGAGCTTCCATTGCAAAAACCTTAGGACAGGTATTTTCTAATCGTGCACTTTTAGCAATGCTTTTGATTTCTATATTGTCTCTTTGTGCTACGATTATGATGCAGTCTATCAGTACCTATTTGTTTGCGGATTATTTTAAAAATACAAAGGCATTGTCTGTAAACAATTTGCTTGGACTTCCGGCAGCAATTATTTTAGCAGCAGTTGCAGGAAAAATGGTAGAAAAAGTTGGAAGAAAGGAACTGACTTCCGGAGGCTGCGTTGTGGCAGCTATACTGTTTTTTGTATTATATTTTATGCGGCTTGATAATGTATGGGTATATATTGTGCTGAATTTTATTGCCAGTATAGGTGGTATGTATTTATTTAATATGACAGTTTGGGCGATGATTACAGATGTCATTGATGATAAGGAGGTACAGACTTCGCAAAGGGATGATGGAACGATTTACGGGGTCTATTCCTTTGCCAGAAAAGTCGGACAGGCATTAGCAGGAGGATTAGGTGGTTTTGCTCTTTCTGCCATTGGCTATGATTCTTTGGCGGCGGCGCAGACGGATGGAGTAAGACAGGGGATTTATGCTCTTTCTACTTTGTTTCCGGCAGTGATTTATACGGCGGTTTCTGTGGTATTTATTGTGATGTATCCGCTTTCTAAGAGACGGGTAGAGGAAAATACTAGGGAATTGCAGGCGAGAAGGAATCGGAGGTAAAAAATTCCGGTTTGTGCGATTGAATGATATTCCGGAATGTTGTTGTGAAACGGACAACAGATTTGCGTTGTGTAAGGTTTCCGTCCGGTTTTTATCCTATTGGGGAGTGATGTCAGAACGAGCAGGGGCTGTGGGTAGGCGAAGTGTCCGGGAAAGAAGGGTTTCTAAGCATT
>JAGALK010000058.1 GCA_017625255.1 Lachnospiraceae bacterium | reverse complement strand
CCCTCGCTGTTAAGGCGCAGAAGTACAAGTTATTGGGCTATCGCCAAGCGGTAAGGCACAGGACTTTGACTCCTGCATTCACCAGTTCGAATCTGGTTAGCCCAGCTCAGTTTAATTAAATATTTGTACATGGGATATTAGCTCAGTTGGTAGAGCACTTGACTTTTAATCAAGTTGTCCGGGGTTCGAATCCCCGATGTCTCATTAAGTAAAAAATTGAGAATCCTTGAAATTCAAGGGTTCTCAATTTTTTTGTGCTTAAAAGGTTTGATTACACTTGATTACATTTTTTTATTGCAAGTGCTTTTTCGATAGCAGTTTGCGTTTCTGCTTTTCCTTTACGATTGAAACAATAGTTTTCGTATGTGGTTTTTGCTGATGCGTGTCCGGCCATTTGCATAATAGTTTTAATGTTGACTTCGCCACTATCAATTAGAGAGCTTACAAAGGATTTACGAATTTTGTGATTAGAGCGTGGAAGAATGTCAATTGCTCTACAACATTTTCGTAAACGATAGTCCAAATTATATCTATGTGCATTTCCCTTTTTATTAACAAAAACATATCCATCAGTAGGAAGATTATGTTCTTTATTAAAATTATAAATGGTTTGGACAATTTCTCTTGCTTTTGGTGTTAAATAAATATTTCTATTTCCAGCCACTGTTTTGGTCTTATCTACAACTTTTGGACCGTTAGAGATAAAATGGTTATCTTCATCACGAATATAATCATCTACTTCCATTCGTTGAATATGGATATAGTTATCTTGCGTTTCATCTAAATCCGAAAATTTTTATGAAACACATTCCCCGACACGAGTTCCAAGCTGAAAAGCCAAAGGAATGGCAAGAGCAAAAGAACATTCACTTCTTTCAAATTCTGCATAGGCTTCTTTTTCTAAAAGTTCTTGTTCTGAATATAAGAAAACTTCCTTTTCATCTTCTGGTTTGTTCTTTACGAAAAAGAGTTTCGTACTCACTTTAACAGTTGCAAAAGGATTTTCAGAAATGATTTTGCAATCAAAAGCATATTGCAGCCCTTGTCTAAGAATAATGCTCATATTGTAATATTGGGTTTTTGTAAGTTGCTTTTCTTTTACGATTCTATGACACCAGTCATAGAGGTAAGCAGAAGTCAATT
Source organism: Lachnospiraceae bacterium (assembly GCA_017625255.1). Taxonomy (GTDB): domain Bacteria; phylum Bacillota; class Clostridia; order Lachnospirales; family Lachnospiraceae; genus Roseburia_B. Next base: position 12,740 of record JAGALK010000058.1, on the reverse strand, counting down.
TTTGTAATGGAATTTTGATAATTGGGTCATCTATATAGTATTTTTTCCAATCATTATTCATTCTTACCATATAGGACATTTGTGTGGTATCCAGACTTTTATGTTCTAGCCAAGTAGGGTAAAAAGATTCTAAGGTTATAAGTTTATTTTCTTTCTCTTTTTCTTTACCCGTATAGAAGTCCACAAGATAAGACACTAAATCATCGTAGTATCGTTTATGTGATAAGTGGCATTTACAACAGAAGAGAGCTTTTTAAACAGTGATTTATAATTGGCTAATGTCTTTTGTGAGCAATCTTCTGTTTTAGTAGATAAAAATTCTGCTATATGTTGAACATTTATATCTTTTACTTGTTTAATTTCAGGGTGTGAATTTTTAAGCCAATTCGCAAAGCAGGAAGATATATCTATTAAATTACTTCTAGCAGAATAAGAAAAAATGGTTGCCTGTCCTGTGCGATGTTCTTTTTTTAGAGAATATTTGTCTTGATTCTCCTTGAAGTTTTGATTAATCGAATATAAAAATTGATATTTTATATTCTTTGTTGACATTATGAAAACCTCCTTTCTAGTGTGCATAAGCATTAAAGGACGCAAACGCCCTTTAATGCTTACATGTTACAATGTATATAAAATAATATTTCAGACTACTTCTGCCGATACAATAGTTGCATCAGCCCATAAGGAATCCCCAAAGTGATAGGATTCATTCCCAATAGGGAAAATAGATTGATTGTATAACACTCCTTTCCGTATAGCACCAAAATATATTAAGAAAGGCAGACCGCTCGTTTAAGAGACAACCTGCCTTCCCATTTTGGTGTTATACAATTTCCGATTGCCATTGTATAACTTGTTATTCAGTTAAGATATAAAAAGAGAAGTGGCAATCTATAAACAGACTTACCTTGTAAAAAACTTACCTTTTTAATTCAATCGCATATTTGCAATAGACCGTATATCGTAATTGATATGTTATATTATAGATGAGAGTAAAAATATTATTCCAAAAATCGCTATGATACTACAAATTATGTGGTATAATGCAAATAGATTTTTCTTTAGACAAGTGGCAGATGCTGGCATATCCATAATAAGGTTAATTATTCTTTTTTTGTTCCTATTCACTTCATCCGTATGGATGTTTTCATCTTCGATGTTAAGGAAAGGCAAGGTGAAGCCGATGACAGAATTTTTATTTGCAGCTATGGATATACTTGTTCAATTTGGTATTAACTTATGTAGTGGTATGCTGCCATTTGTCTAAAGAAAAGATAAGATGGAGGAAGAAAAATGTTTGGAAAACCAGAAATAATAGAAAGCTTTTATGGCGAGTATAAAATAGGATTATTGGGTAAAAAAAATAGAGTATCATTATATGTGTATGAAAAAATGATTGATGGAACTGGTGCTGAATATTTTGCTGGTAAATTAGTAGAGCATAGCTTTGAAATTAAATATGAACAAATAAAGAAAATAGAAGAAAAGTATATAGAGGGTAACAGATGCTTACTGATTGAATATTTAGATACAAACACTGTAGTCAAAAACAAAATTGTAACAGTTGCACTTCCGTGTTTGGAGAAAATGGAAGATGCCAAGAAGTTGCTTTTTGAACTAAAAGAAAAAAGTGAAAGTGAGCAAAAGAAAAAGCAAGATGAGGAAAGAGCTGCACAAGAACAACAATTATTAGAACAGAAACGGTATGAAGAAGAATGCCAATTGTTTTTTAAAGATTGCTATAATTTTCATATTGCAGATAATAATAATCCATATTACGAGTTGCAGAGTGATACATTACAATTTGCAGGGATTTATATTGACAAAAGTAAGAATTTGAATTTTTTGAAAATTGATGCATATAATCAAGACGAAAGCAATGCTTGTATTCCTTATGAAAAAATTCACTATTATGAAAAAGCAGGAAGTGTTCATTATACTACGAATATAAATGGTAATTATACGAGTTTTGGTGGGAGCTTTACTGGAGCAACGGTGTCTAAGGCAGCAAGTGTTATAGGCGGTTTGCTGTTTGGACCTATGGGAATGGCAACTGGTGCATTATTAACACATAAACCTATGAAAATGGAAACACCAACAATAGATTTTAATATTTCTTCAGAGGACCATAGAATTGATGATAGAAGCGTAGTTCTTAATTATTATTCAGATAAAAAACAGCAATTTATTGATATTGAATTGCCATCAGACATATATAACTTCCTCCAGACATATTTGCCAGAACGAAAATATGGAATTGTATTGGAACTTGAAAAGAAAAATGCTGTTAAAGAGTATGAAGAAAATAATACTCTAGCCATTCAGGGACATGAAATGAAAAAATTAGAAATCAATGTAGATGATACTGAACAATTTGAAAAGAGAATAAAGAAATTAAAGATAATGTATGACAATGGCATTTTATCAGAGGAAGAGTTTATTGAGGAGAAAAAAAGAATATTGAGTGAGTTGTAATATAGTATGTATGGAAGTATCCTTTTGGACTAATAAGGCATAATAAATGTACAAATAAAAAGAGAGTGAGATAATGGAACGATATAAACTACAGAAGTGTGCATTGTGTGGACTCGAAAAAGAAATACAGTTGAGTCATATAATTCCTAAATTTATAGGTAAACATTTGAAGAAAACATCAATAGGTAGTATACGAAGTGCAGAAAATCCGAATATAGTAATTCAGGATTTGGAAAAACATTATTTGCTCTGTCGCGATTGCGAAGAAGAGTTTAGTGCAAGAGAAAATTGGTTTGCAAGGAATATTTTTTATCTGTGGAAAAAAGAAGAGACTATTGAATTTGAGTATGATTCTAATTTGAATTATTTTATAATATCGTTGTCATGGAGAAGTTTATATTTAGATATAATGAACTATGTGCAAGAAGGAAATGTCGAAATTGAGAAATTCCAAATAATGATTGATGCCGAAAAAATGATGAGAAAATTCCTATTAGGTAAAGATGAAGATTTGGGAAATATAGAAAATCATATTTTCTTTTTTGAAAGAGTGGAAAGTGTAAATGATGATAAATTTCTTTTAAATCCAAATACTACAATTCATAGAAGTACAGTATCATATACACATTATACGGAAGATACAGTATTTACAGTTTCTAATTTGATGGGAATCATTATAGTTACAATGTATGAAAAAGGCTATCGGGAGGAGTGGAAAGGAACTAAAATTGATAGAAATAGGGGAAAAATAATAGCTGCAAATCAGAATGTTAAAAGTGTTGTATGTGGGGAGTTTCAGTATTGGATGGAAGAAGCCGACAAGCAAATGGAAAGAATGTCAGAAACACAAAAGGCGAAAATAGTACAAAAGATGAAAGCAATTGGAGAAGATATTAAAAAGTATGATATTTACCAAGACTTTCTAGATGACCAAAATATAAAAAAGAACAGTAGTATTTAAACAAGAGGCTATTAGATTTAAAATGTCTAATAGCCTCTAAGCCAATTATAAATAATAGATATTCCGTCAAGTGTTTGCAATGCAAACTTTCCTTACGGAAAGCAAGCACTTGACAGAATGATTACACTTTTGATTACACTAGGTAGATGAAGTGTTGCAAATGCCCTTTCTATAAGTATTTGAGAGGTGTGGGGTGGGTTCGAATCCCCGATGTCTCATTAAGAAATGGAGTAAGGAGTGTTGAAAAATCAGCACTTCTTTTTTCTATTTAAATTTTGCAGATAAAAATATATCTGAAAGTCAAAAGACAGATGAATGGTATAAATATTTTGATGACTTTGCTTTATTGATTGACTATCCTAGATCATCACACATTGACTTGTCAAAGTATAAGGAGAGTATGTGTCTGTTGATTAAAAAGGATATGGAAGAAACGGAAAAGATATTGATAAATCGTTAAATATACAAAATATGTATTTTAGGAGCAACGCTAAAAATTATACGGAAAATACCCAAAATAATACTCACGCTTGATATAGGACTTTTGATACAATTACTCCAACAAACATCCTAGACGCGGGATTGTTAAGAAATTGTCAATAAACAATAGGAGGAAGGTTTATTATGAAAGCAGAAAATCAAGCAAAAGCAGTAAGACCTTTTGGTATGCGGGACAAAGTCGGTTATATGTTTGGCGATTTTGGTAATGACTTTACCTTTATTTTGTCCTCGAGTTTCTTATTAAAATTCTACACAGATGTTATGGGTGTGGAAGCTGCAGTTGTCGGTGTTATTATGATGATTGCACGATTTGTAGATGCTTTTACAGATGTAGCAATGGGGCGTATCTGTGACAGAAGTAAAATGACTCCGGCGGGTAAATTTAAACCATGGATTCGTCGTATGTGTGGACCGGTAGCAATTGCTTCATTTTTGATGTATCAGAGCAGTTTAGCAGACATGCCGATGTCATTTAAGGTTGTTTATTTGTTTGTAACTTATATTTTATGGGGTTCAATTTTCTATACCTCAATCAATATTCCATATGGTTCTATGGCATCTGCGATTTCTCCAGAGCCGGGTGACAGACAGTCCTTATCCACATTCCGTACTATGGGTGCTACATTAGCAGGTATGTTTGTTGGAGCCGGAGTACCGATGTTAGCTTATGATACTGTAGATGGTAATGCAGTGTTAAGCGGAAGCAAGTTTACGATTATTGCCGGTGTATTTTCACTTTTAGCAGTTGGCTGTTATATGCTTTGCTATGCAATGACAACAGAACGAGTAAAACCGGAAGTATCTGAGGAAGCTAAGAATAGTAATGATTTAGTTACTATGTTGAAAAATGCAGTTAAGAACCGTGCGTTGATTTCTATTATTGTAGCTTCTATTGTAATGCTTCTTGCGCAGCTTACAATGCAGGCAATGGCAAACTATGTATATCCTAACTTCTATGGAAGTCCGGAGGCGCAGACAGCTTCTACCTTAATGATGATGGTTGGAATGGTTTTAGCAGCAGTTGTTTCAAAGCCGCTTGCTAATAAATTTGGTAAAGCAGAAGTATCTGTAGTGTCCAATATTGCTGCGGTAGTTGTTTGTATAATACTATTTATTGTTCGTCCTGAAAATGTATGGGTATATGTAATCTTCCAGGCTCTTTGCTGGTTAGGCTTAGGTGTATTTTCCATGGTTTCATGGGCATTGATTACCGATGTTATTGATTATTCTGAATTGAAGAATGGTATTCGTGAAGATGGTTCTATATATGCTTTGTATTCTTTTGCGAGAAAGCTGGGACAGGCGGCATCTTCCGGTCTTACAGGTGCATTATTAAGTATGATTGGATATAGTGCAGCAACGGCATTTGATGAAGAAGTAGTAAATGGTATTTTTAATATCTCTACTATCGTGCCTGCTATTGGATTTGGATTATTAGCAGCAGTTCTCTGGTTCTGGTATCCATTACACAAAAAAGAAGTTGATGCAAATGTAGAAGCATTGAAAGAAAAGCATGCAAAAGATACAAAATAACAAAAAATAAAAGAACTGATGCAAGTCAAAAAAAGCCTGAGAGTCTATTTAAAGATGGACTTTCAGGCTTTTTATTTAATAGTTTGACAGTTTACCGTGACAAAATAGTGTGGTAATATAATAGATAGATAAAGAGCAGGGAGGGTAAGATGTTATTTCGAAAAGAATACAAAAAAAGAAATATACTGTTACTTTTTTATATTATATTTGGAATAGTATTATTGATAACATATTTTATGCCCGGTTCAGATTCTATGCAGCCGGGAAGTTTGCGGGAGTTTTCAAATGGCTGGAAATATACAGTAGAAGAAGATAAAGCTATATTGTATGCAGAATATGTAATTACAGAAGAGCTGGCAGGGGAATCAGTGATGTTTTTTTCTTACGATTCATATGTGGATGCCTGCATAGATGGAGAAGAGATATATCATTTTGGAGAAGAGCCTATAGTAGGCAAATCACCGGGCTCTTATTATCATTTTATGGATATTCCCAAGGGGACTGTTGGAAAAAGGCTGCAGATTACTATTCAGACGGTTTATCCGCATAAATTTCTTTCAGAATACACCTTTTATATGGGAAATGAGGGAGAAATGATATGGACTCTAATCTATAAGGAGCTGTTTAATATTGTTACCAATATTATTATGCTGATTTTTGGAGTGGTTATGTGTATGCTGCATTTTATTGGCAATCGGGCGATGCTGCGAAGAGGCACCAGTTTGTATCTGGGATTGATGGCAATTACATTTGTGGTATGGTCAACAACCTCCTTATTTGCGATTCAGTTGATTTTCCATAATGCGATTTTTCAGTATTATCTGACTTATTTGTCATTATATATTTTGTCATTATTATTTATACTGCATGTGGATTCAATTAGTACAGTCATGAACTGCAGGGTAGAATTTATCATTAGTACACTGGTAGTTCTTGCAGGTTGCGGAATGCACTTTTTGGGGATTAGGGATTTTACGGAGAATACATATTTCTTTTCCATTGCGACAGGATGCAATCTGGCATATATGATTATTCGTATTATAAAATATATCAGAAAGGATAGAGAGCTTCGAATCGGCTTATTTATTCTTTGTGGGTTTGTTATGTTAAATCTTTTGGAATTTTTATTCCGAAGTACCTTTGGTTACCATTCTAGATTTATGCGAATTGGATTACTGATATACATTTTGGTTTCTGTGCATTCCGGTATACAGCAGATGCTGCAGGAAATGGCAATGGTAAAAGAAGCAGCCATGTTGAAAACGATTGCTTATAGGGATAATCTGACAAAGATTGGAAACCGTTATGCTTTTGAAAGAGATTTAAAGGATGTAAATCTGAAAAATCTAAGTGTGGTATCTTTGGATTTGAATAATTTGAAAAACTGCAATGATGAATTCGGGCATGCCTGTGGAGATAAATTTATTAAGGCAGCATCTGAGGTTTTGCATAAAGTATATGGTGAACGCATTTACCGTATTGGTGGAGATGAGTTTGTTGCTCTTTTAGAAAAAGCAACAGAGGAAGAAATGGAAGCAAAAAGATGGAATCTGCAGGAAAATCTGCGAGGATATAATTTTGAGGATGGATGCACGATAAAGCTTGAGATTGCTTGTGGGTATGCGTCCTATGTGGAAGGTGATTCTTCCTATGAAGATATCTTAAAGAGAGCAGATGCAGATATGTATTGTAATAAAAAATTGTTGAAAAAGTCGTCCTAAAAAGTTACGAGAGGAGATAGGCTTATGTTATTAAACAATGTTAGTGGAAAATCTTTTTTGGAAAAAATACAGACAAATGATCAGCAGGATAAAAAGTCACAGGAAAGTGCCTCTGAAAAGTTTTTAGAGAATTTGAAAGGAAAAATAGATAAAAAGACCACAGAAGAGAGTTTACAGGAATCAAAAGCAGTTACATTTTCTGAGGCAGTAGACCGATATGAAGAGTTTGTAGAGCAACGAATCAAGGATGGACCTCCTAAAATACAGATTGGTGGAGCTGCATATACGAATGAGGAATGGGAACGACTTTTAAGAAAAATGGATAAGGATATTGATGCATATAAGGAAGAACTTCGGGAACGGGTACGCAGACAGCAGGAGAAAGAGATATTAGAAGAAGGAAAAAGCGGTGCTGTTGAGGATGAGGAAGATATTCTGGATTTGCCAGTAACAGAAAGTATCCTATAAAATACAGGCTATCGGCGAAAATGTCGGTAGCTTTATCTTGTTATCTGATATATAATAGCAATTACATGAGCTGTTTTAGACAATGAGGTTTAAGAGGATAAAAGAATGATAGAAAATGATTACATAGAGGTGGATACCTTATATGATTTAAATGATATGGTGCGTGTGGATTGTCATGATTGTATGGGCTGTGCGGATTGTTGCAAGGGCATGGGTGATACCATTGTTTTAGATCCATATGACTGCTATCGACTGACACTATATTTAGGAAAAAGCTTTGATGAGCTGTTGCTAAAGGAAATTGAACTTACGCCAAAGGGTGGTTTAATTTTGCCTAATTTGAAGATGGCAGAGGATACCGATAGCTGTATTTTCTTAAATGAAGAGGAGCGATGCAGCATCCATACCCATAGACCGGGGATTTGCCGACTTTTTCCATTGGGCAGACAGTATGAGGAAGGTGGTATAAAGTATTTTTTGGTTCCCGGAGAATGTAAAAAGGAGAACCGTTCGAAAATGAAGGTGAAGAAATGGCTGGACACACCGGATTTGAAGCGCAACCAGAGTTTTTTGAAGGCATGGCATGATTTGAAAAAGCAGTTGGTGGAAGAAGCATTAAAAGAGGCGGATGAACAGACGATGAAGAATCTAAGTCTCTTTGTGCTGAATCATTTTTATCGGAAAGCGTATCAGACAGAGGATTTTTATGGAGAGTTTGAAGAACGGTTGCAGCAGGCAAAGGCTGCATTAGGGTTATAGAGTTAAAGGAGAAATGTTAGGTTATGAACGCAGAGAAGAAACAGTTTTATCGGTCGTTATCAGCTTTGGTCATACCAATTACTATACAGAATTTGATAACAAATGCGGTAAATTCGGCGGATGTTCTGATGCTTGGTTATGTGGGACAAACTGAGCTTTCGGCAGTTTCGTTGGCGAATCAGTTTCAGTTTCTTTTATCCGGAGTATTTTTTGGAATAAGCTCCGGTGTTACAATGCTTGCATCACAGTATTGGGGCAAAAAAGATACCGATGCTATTCAGACAGTCATGGGAATTGCCATAAAAATTGCTTTTGTCATTACCGCCTTGCTCGGTCTTGGAGCAGTGACCATACCGGAAACTATGATGCGAATTTATACCAATGATGAAGTGTTGATAGCTATGGGAAAGGATTATTTGCGGATTATTGGTATATCTTATGTGCTGCTGAGTGTTTCACAGGTGTATTTATGTGTGTTAAGGAGTATAGAACGGGCGAAATTGAGCACTTTGATTAGTGCTGCAGCATTGATAGTGAATGTAGTATTGAATGCAACATTTATTTTTGGACTCTTTGGAGCACCGAAGCTTGGAATTATCGGAGTTGCTGTTGCTACATTAATTGCCAGAATCTTAGAAGTTGTACTTTGTATACTCGATATGCAAAAAGGAAAGAGTTTTAAGGTCAATTTGAAAATTATGTTTGGCAAAAATAAGACTTTATTTCAGGATTTTGTGAAATATTCCATGCCGGCTTTGATTAATGATTTTGCATGGACTTTGGCTTTTTCAGCTTATTCGGTGATTATGGGACATTTAAATGCAGATGTGGTGGCAGCAAATTCGGTAGCAAGTACAGTGCGAAATCTCTGTATGATTTTGGGCTTTGCATTGGGCTCGGGAGCAGCAGTTTTGCTTGGAATAGAAATCGGAGAGGGCAGAATGAAGGATGCGAAAAGGGATGCTGCTTATTCCTGTCATGTAACCTTGGTGACGGGGATTTTGACAGGAATTGCGATTATATTACTTCGTCCTTTGGTATTTTCAAGCTTTGAATTGACGGCGAGAGCAGAGGAATATTTGAATATTATGCTGTTTATTAATGCATATTATGTCATTGGACAGTGTATGAATACATTGCTGATTTCCGGTGTATTTAGAGCTGGTGGTGACTCAAGATTTGGCATGATTTGTGATTTAGTGGTTATGTGGGGAATCAGTGTACCTTTGGGATTTTTAAGTGCATTTGTATTTAAATGGCCGCCGATGGTGGTATATTTCATTTTGTGTCTGGATGAATTCTGGAAAATTCCGGCAGTATATGTGCATTATAAGAAGTTTGGCTGGCTTAAAGATATAACCAGAACAGCAGAGAACGGATGATATGTGACTTTTGTTAATAAAATAGTGAAAAAGAAAGGTAAGGTAACAATATGAATAGAGCAGAAAAAGCGTTGGATTATCATAAAAAGGGATATAATTGCAGTCAGGCAGTGGCATGTGCCTTTTGTGACAAAATGGGAATGGAGGAAGTTGCCGTTTTTAAAATGATGGAAGGTTTTGGATTTGGTGACAGTGATTCTTATGGTACCTGTGGAGCAGTAGCAGCTATGGCAGCAGTAATGGGTATGGTGAAAAGCAGCGGAAATTTAGAAAAGCCGGATTCTAAAGGGACAACCTATGCAAAGGTAAGAGAATTGAATGCCAAATTCCGTGAAATGAATAAATCTACCATTTGCCGTGATTTAAAAGGTATGGATACAGGTGTAGTATTGCGAAGCTGTGATGGTTGTATTGAAGATACAGCGAAGATTCTGATGGAAGAGTTTGGAGAATAGGAGTAATTTGAAGATGAATAAAGCAAAGAAATATTTGCTGACAGGTGGAATTTTGCTTGGTATGGTCATGTGTACATTAACAGGCTGTACCTCAAAAGAGGAACGGTTAGAAAAGCAGGAGGCTTACCGAAAAATAGGGATAAATGCCATGGAATCAGGAGATTACATAGCTGCGCAGGAAGCCTTTAATAATGCTTTGCGTGAGGCAAAAAGCATTGGTGTCAATGAGATGGATATCTGCTATTATAAGGCAGCAGCGCAGTTTGCAGCGGGCAGCTTAAGCGATGCTATTGAAACCTATGATATTTTGTTGGAATATGATGATGAAAATGCAGATGTGTATTTTTTGCGGGGCTGCGTATACTTAAAGAAAAACGAAAGTGCAAAAGCGTTGGAAGATTTTTCTCATGCGATAGAATACGCAGAGGATGATGGAATTTATGTGGAAATTTATAATAGCCTTGCCGGTTCGGGATATGAAGCAGAAGGTTTAGAGTATTTAAATCAGGCTTTAGAAAAGAAAACTAGAAAAAAAGCACAAAACTATACCGTAAAAGGCAGAATTTATCTGATAAAAAAACAATATGATAAAGCAAGAGAGCAGCTGCAGACAGCGATTGAAAAGGGAGATGTGGAAGCAAATCTCTACTTGGCAAAGGTGTATGAAGCATTAGGAGAGACAGCGAAGGCGGATGCCTGTATATTGGCATATGTCAAGGAATATCCTGAAAGCAGTGTGGCTTATAATCAGCAGGGATGTCAGGCAATGGAAGCAGGAAATTATCAGGATGCTGTGACTTATTTTAATCAGGGACTTGCCCTAGAAGAAGTCACAAATGAACAGGAGCTTAGAAGTAATTTGGTTGCCGCCTATGAATTTAGTGGTGATTTTACCAGTGCAAAGGCAGCTATGGAAGCTTATATAGCAGATTATCCTGAGGATGCTATGGCGGCGAGAGAATATTTGTTTTTAAATAGAAACAGTCAAAAGGAGACAGAAACAGAATGATTCAGCTTGAGGAAGCAAAAGAAAAGGTTATCTTAGTCGGAGTAAGTGAACAGGACGGAGATGACGCTGAAGATTCTATAGAAGAATTAGGAGAATTGGTAGAAACTGCAGGAGCTGCGGTGGCGGGTGTGTTAATTCAGAAAAGAGAAAGAATGCATCCGGGAACCTATGTGGGTAAGGGAAAAGTAGAAGAAATCCGAGAAATGCTTATGGAAACCTCGGCAACGGGGGTTGTATGTGATGATGAATTATCACCTGCACAGCTTCGGAATCTGTCTGATATGCTAGATGTAAAGGTGATGGATCGAACACTTATTATTTTAGATATATTCGCGATGCGGGCATCTACCAGTGAGGGTAAGATTCAGGTAGAATTAGCGCAGTTAAAATACCGTGCAAGCCGATTAACGGGCATGGGAAAAGCCATGTCAAGGCTTGGAGGTGGTATCGGAACACGAGGGCCTGGAGAGAAAAAGCTAGAAATGGATCGGCGTTTAATCGGTAATCGAATTTCTCAGTTAAAAAAAGAACTCGCTGAGGTTCGGCAGCACAGAGAGATTACAAGAGGTCATCGGGCAAAAAGTAAGATTCCGGTAGCCGCGATTGTGGGGTACACCAATGCAGGAAAATCAACCTTGTTGAATACCATGACGAATGCGGATGTTTTAGAGGAAAATATGCTTTTTGCAACTTTAGATCCAACCACAAGACAATTAGAACTACCGGGAAAGCAGCAGATTCTGCTGACCGATACAGTAGGATTTATTCGTAAGCTTCCGCATCATTTGATTGAAGCTTTTAAGAGTACACTAGAAGAAGCAAAGTATGCAGACTATATTATTCATGTTGTAGATGCTTCTAATCCACAGGCAGATAAACAGATGTATATTGTCTATGAAACCTTGCGCAGCCTTGGGGTAGAGGATAAGAAAATAGTTACTTTGTTTAATAAGCAGGATTTACGAACGGATGATGAGCCGCTGAGGGACTTTCAGGCTGATAAAACACTTGGAATTTCAGCAAAATATGGACAGGGTCTGGACGAATTTAAGGAAGTGTTGTCTGAGCTTTTGAGAGAGGATAAAATTCTTATAGAACGAGTGATTTCTTATCAGGATGCTGGAATTTTGCAGTTGATTCGGAAACAAGGAGAATTGCTGGAGGAAGAGTATCAGGCGGAAGGGATATTTGTACGGGCTTATGTGCCGATGGAGGTCTATGGGAAAATTCCGGTTTGTGCGATTGAATGATATTTTGGAATGTGGTTGTTAAATGACGACAGATGTATTTTGTGTAAGGTTTCCGTCCGGTTTTTATCCTATTGGGTAGTGCCGTCAGAACGAGCAGGGGCTGTGGGTAGGCGAAGTGTTCGGGAAAGAAGGGTTTCTAAGCATTTTCATATTAATTATGGTAACGCACACTACCACTGTCAACACGGCGTCCCTGCCGTGGTGACAGCTTGCACCGATATCCGTG
>JAGALK010000057.1 GCA_017625255.1 Lachnospiraceae bacterium | reverse complement strand
TATTTTTTTAGTTTTTCTTCTACATCCGCGTGACTCATATTAATAAACTTTTCGATATCATTTATACCCAATTCTGTTCTTATGAATTTTTTAAATTTATATTCATCGTTAATAATACCTCTTAAGTATGTATATCTTTGTTCTATATCACCTGCGTGAGGTTTGTATATTTCACTCAAAAGTTCTTCTTCTGAAACAACTATACTAACCATAAACGCGATGCATTTCTTTACAAAATTAATATCGTTCATGCGACTTCTACATGCACTTTTTGCAGCTTCTCTAATACCAAGAAAATAATCATCACCGCCAATCCCGCTTGCGTAGCTGTATAGCGACTCGTCCATCCAGCCCAACTCCACAATTTTTAAATACAAGGATTTACTATATGGACATATTGTAAACGCCTCTAATAATTTCTTTTTAATTTCTTCTGGCTTTTCCCCTACAGAAATTGAGTCCAATTTTGCTTGAGCACTTTCAGGATTATAATTGTTTATCTCAGCAAAAACACGATTGTTATTATACTTTACTTCATATTCTATTAATCGTTCTGTCATCTCATTTGCCCACAATTTTATACAGGCTAATGCATTAGGAACATATGCTTCATACATTAATGATAACAAGCGACTTTTATATACGTCTCCTGTTGATTTTGCAAGTGCCTTTAAATCTCTTGTATACTGTTCATCTGCTCGTTTAGCTTGACTTCTTATTGCCATATTCGAAACCGCTCTATATGCCATCAAATCTAAGCCGCTGTTGGTTATAATTCCATATCCTAACCCTTTAATATTTGATGCTGCACTACTATAGGCAAGACTACTTCCTGTTTGGTAGCTTCTTTCATAAGCACTTTCAATATCCCTTGCCTCTCTTACTAAAACAGTTCGTAATCGTTCTAACTCTCTATAACCTTTTGTGTATTCTCCATAATTTTCACTAGAGTCTCCGTGAGGACATATATCTATCGCCGCCAATCTCATTAGCTGCAACAAATCAATTATCAATTCTCCATTATCATCAAAATCATATGAATCTATATAGAATTCTGATTGAATCCAAGCCCATGCTCCACTTCCTTCTGATTTACATTTATTAACTTGCTGTTTTATCCTATCTTCTACTTCCTGATATGCCTTAATTACTTCGTTCATTTTGTCTACATAATAGCCTATTCTTTCTGAACTTGGCATTTTAATTGTTTTTCCTAAAAAATTTATATTTTCATATTCTTCATCAACAAAATATGTACTCATATAGCTTCATCTCCTTTTTTCGTTTTATTATATCACAACAGCATTTATATTTTAATCCTATATACTAACATTTGATATATTTTTCTCCAACAGATATCCATTACAATTGTTTACCCATTATTTTTTCAATATCCATATTCGCCTGATAGGTAATAAGTAACTCTGAATTTTGGGCAATATACTTATTATAGCGATTCACATATTTCTTTTTGAGATTTGCAATGATATATTTTTCTGTGTTATCTGTTCTGTAAGTTGTAATAAGCATTGTTGGTGTTGCGACAAAAATATGTTCATATAATCCATCAATATTTTTTACAACCATCGAAGGTGTCTCAGATGTAATAAATGGATTATCCAGTGTGGTTAAACATATTTTTATTCCCATATTTTTTAAATAATTATTTATCATAAGTTTTATTTTTCCATTTTTCTTACGCAAATACTCATAAAAAGCTCGTATCCTTACCTCATACTTTACCTCATCCCCAATAGTTTTATTAAATTTATGTACTCTTTCATTATTTGGTATTTCGATTTCAGCAAGTTCTTTTGGAAATATATCATCTATTATTTGATTAATCCATGCATTTCCTTTTGAATTCCTAAAATCATAAATAAGCACATATTCCATCAGTTTAACCAGTTCTTCACTTGATAATGTCATCGGTTTTGTTAACACCTTTAAATTCCAATTTCGTACTTTCCACTCTATCATCTCGATGAATTGTACCCAATTATCTTCGTATTGATAACACCATTGTGTTTCAATAAAAGTATATCTAGATTGTAAAATAACTCTTTTTATTTCATTTTTTTCTTTACGTGTTGCTTGCACACCATCTCCATCATATATCTGCCAATTATCATAGTCATAGAATTTGTCATTCAATTTTCTTAATGTGTCTAACTCATCCTCTCCACAAATAACCTTGCATTGCTTTTTTACAAATCCAAATAACTCTTCTAACGCCTCATCTGGAACAAATACATCTCCAGCTTTAATATCATGAAATCCAACAATGTAATTGATACTATTTACATTTGCTGGTTGTACACCTTTTTCTTTTTTATTTTTATCAAATACATATATAGAATCTGAATTATTATGACTCCATTTTCTCATATAAGTTCTTGGAACCAAATGTTGCTCTTTTGCAACATCATTATGTGTATTTGCTTGTGGAATTTCTATCTTCATTTTACCTCCATATCATTAGCCTACATATTGCTCAAATACAAGAAAACCCCATCAGACAGATTTCTCTATCTAATGAGGTTCGAGTGTCATATCGTCTGATTCCGTATCATCCATATTAAATTTCTACAATAATCCAAAATGCTCCAACGCATCCTTAATATACTCCACCTTCTCCTGCGGACACTGCTTTACGTCTGGATTTTCTTTCTTGGACTTATTATAATTTTCTCCCATCTCCAATCCACACATCCTCTTTACCTGTGCAATATAAGAGGTATGAACATTTACACCATACTTGTCCTTTACATATTCCTTTATCTTTGGATATGTTACACGCTCTTCTTCTGTATAATTACTGTCAGAATCTACTTCCATTGTAACCTCTAACTTAGGTTGATTTGTTTTGAGGGATAATAAGGCAACCGTCTCCACATGCACCGTATGCCCAAACTGATCCACAGCTCTCACCCGTTTCACCTCATATCCCCCATCACAAAGCACTCGCAAATCCCTTGCCAATGTTGCCGAATCGCAGCTCACATACACAATCCTCTCCGGCTGCATTTTCAGCATAGTCTCCAGACACTTTGCATCGCACCCTTTTCTTGGCGGATCTACGACAATCACATCCGGGTGCAGCATAGCTTCATCCGTATCAGATAACCGTTCTGCCTTGGCATAAAACTCCGGCAACACTTCTTCCGCTTTGCCCACAAAAAATTCTGCATTCTCTATTCCATTCAACTTCGCATTATTCTTTGCATCTTCAATAGCCTGAGGCACAATCTCTATTCCACACACCTGCTTTGCACTTCTTGCCAAAAACAATGAAATAGTTCCGATTCCACAGTACAAATCCCATACGGTTTCTTTCCCAGTTAATCCCGCATATTCAAGCGCCAATGAATACAATTTCTCTGTCTGTATCGGATTCACCTGATAAAAAGACTGCGGTGAAATCTGATATACCGTCTTTCCTCCGGTTCGCATAAATCCTTTTGTTTCTCTTAAATACAATGCGTCCAAAATATACGCCTGTCCCCAAAGCGTTCTCGTTTCTTTCCCTAAAATCACATTTGTATTCTCTGTATTTATATTTAAAGAAATGCTTGTCATTCCCTCAATTTCACACAATTTATCCACTAGAGCTTTTTCATTTGGCAGCTTTTTGCCATTAGCAATCACACACACCATAAGCTCTTTAGAATCAAACCCAAAACGAATCAAAACATGACGCACAAGACCTTTATGGGTACTTTCGTCGTAAGCCGTAACACCATTGTCCTTCATATAGGAAAGCACAGCCTGCAGCACTACTTCGTTCACTGGCACACCCAGTGCACAATTCGTATTTGCAATAATACTATGGGTTCTTCCCGCATAAAATCCGGTTACTATTTCTCCATTGGCATTTGTACCAACCGGAAACTGAGCCTTATTACGATACTCAAACGGCTTATCCATGCCTACAATCGGCTCCATAACGCCATCTACAAAATCTGCATCAAAACCACCCAAGCGAATCAGATTTCCCCTGACTTTTCGCTCTTTAAATTTTAGCTGACTTTCGTAATCCATCTGCTGAATCTGACATCCGCCACAGGAACGGGCATACAAACAACGGGGCTCCACCCGATTCGGGGAAGCCTCGAGAATTTCCATCAACCGCGCATAGCCATAATGTTTTTTTAACTTCATGATTTTTGCCTTAATACGGTCACCAATTACCGCATCCTTTACAAAAAAAGTCATACCATTATATTTTCCAATGCCTGCGCCATCTGTACCTATATCTTCAATTATAAGTTCTATTAAATCATTCTTTTGCATGATACTCCTATTTGCTGGTCTTGCGAATATTAGACTCTAAGAGTCTGTTATATCCCAACCAGTTCGTATTTCCATCCGGTACTGCCATAAATGCTTCTTTTAAGGTTTCCATCTTTGCATCCACATTGTCTGCAAAATTCAACGCCACCGCCTCTACTAAAGCCGGTTTTTTCGGAGAACCATATTCTAATTCTCCATGATGTGCCAAAATACAGTGTTTTAATTCATTTGCCAGCTTTCGTGGAAAATCAGGAATCTGACGAATGTGCTCACCTACCCATTCTGCACCAATCATAATATGTCCTAATAACTGTCCTTCATCCGTATAATCATTCTCCGGGAAAGTAGACAGCTCTTCTAATTTTCCAATGTCGTGAAACATTGCGGCTGTAAGCAGCAAATCCCGATTTAAAATTGGATACTGCTTATAAAAAGCATCACATAGCTTGGTCACACCTAAAGTATGCTCCAACAAACCGCCTACAAATCCGTGATGCACGGTTTTAGCTGCAGAATGAAACTTAAATCGTTTTTCAAACTCTGCATCCTCTAAGAAAAATCCAGCTAAAAGCTTCTGCAGATATGGATTTTTTACAGAACGCACCAAGCCCTTTAACTCTTCATACATTTCATCAATATCGCGACTGCTGACCGGAAGATAGTCCTTTGGGTCATACTCGCCTTCCTGCACTTTACGAACTCTTTTAATACTCAACTGTAATGCTCCCTGATAACTGGTCACATCGCCCATAACACAAATATAGTCCATGGCATCAAAATCATCTATGCCCTGTGAATCCGGTTCCCAGATTTTTGCATCCAGTGTCCCTGTCTTATCCTGCAAAATCACATTTTCATAAGGCTTACCATTTTTTGTCACTGCTGACTGTTTATGCTTGCAAAGATAAATCTCACTTACTCTTTCACCTTCACGCAAAGTTTCAATATATTTCATCACTATCCATGCTGCCTGTGTACCGACAGCTTCTCCTTCCTAATTCTCCCCGTTTAATTATATATTTTTATCTATAAGTTATTCCAATTTCCCGGCAGTAACTGTACAGATAATTGTATAATAACCATCCATACCCTGTCGATTTACCATAACATCTGCTGTAACTCCCGGCTGTAAACTAAGAACCTTCTCTTCATATACATCCTCTGTGAAGATTTCTTCTCCGTTAATCGCAACAATAATATCGCCATTCTGCAATCCGGCCTCTAATGCCGGTGAATCCAGCAATACCTCTCTGATATATACACCCTTTGGCAGGTCATATTCAGCAGCAATCTTATCTGTAACAGTTACAACCTTCAATCCTAAATACGGAATATCTCTGCCATTTGAGAGCATCTCTATCATCCGCTTCAATTCTGAAACAGAAATCGCTGTCAGGGTATTTCCATCTTCTTTGCTGCCATAGTCTTGCATAACAAGCCCTACAACTTCTCCTTCTAAATTCAAAAGCACACCGCTGCTGTTGCTGCTTCCCACAATATCTGTTGTGAATACGGTGTAGGTATTATCCGCTGTATGAATCACATTTCCTATGGAAGTAATATTGCCTGTACCAATGGAATAATTTGTTCCTAATGGACTTCCTACGGCAATGACAATATTTCCCTGATTTACCTCAAAAGAATTGCCCAATACTGCATAAGAAATTGCTTTTTTTGTACTTTCATCTAATTTATCCAACTCCACGGCAAGTACTGCAAGACCTGTATTTCCATCATACTTTTTCAGCTCCGCCGTCACTGTCACATCATTGATAAATGTTACACTAATCTCCTCAGCTTCTCTAATAACCTTATATTCTGTCATAATCAGCAGCTCACGATTATTGTCTCCTAAAATCACTCCGGATGCCTGTCCTGCACTTTCATAGGCATTATTATACCAGTCTGTATCACTGACCACGCCCGTCACTGTGACAATAAAATGATTTGCTGACTTACCAATGGCATATAATCGATTTTGCAGCAACTGATAATCATTCAAATCTAAGGATTTTTTTTGAATAATCGTCTCTGTCACATCATTTACTAACGGTGGTATTGTTTCTTCCACAGCTTCTGTTTCTGTAGAAAACTCATCATCCGGTATATCTAAGCCCACATCTTCTTTGGGATATAACCAACTCTGCATCACTGGCTGCATCAATGTAAAAACAAAGCACGCTGCCACTCCAAATAAAATCCCAAAAACGACCGCGCTTGCCCCCTGCTTAAACAGTCGCCGTTTATTTACAGGCTTTTCCTTTATTTTTTCTTTGATAAATGAAAAATTTTCTTTTTCCCGTTCGGCCATAGCGTTCCCTCTCCTTAATTCTCCACATGGTTTCCAAACAGTTGCCACTCCTTTTATTATAAGTGTAATAGAATAGGTATGCAAGATTTTATTTTCTTCTTTTAAATAGAGAAAAGATACGGTATAATGAACGCGACAACAATTTCATGAAAAAACAGAATTTTTGAGGATATAATCGATGAACAAAAAAGCATTAAAAACATTAGAATATCATAAAATTATAGATACATTAACAGAATTTGCCTACAGCAGTTCTGCCAAGGAAAAATGCAGAAATTTACTGCCTATGACAGATCTTTCTGACATCGAATTAGCGCAAAAGCAAACGGATGATGCCCTGCTTCGTCTCTTTCAAAAAGGCAGCCTCTCTTTTGCAGGTATTCATCCTGTAGGAGCTTCCTTAAAAAGACTTGAAATCGGTGGTTCTTTGTCTATTACAGAGCTGCTGCAAATCAGCTCCCTTTTAGAGGTTGCCAGACGGGCAAAAGCCTTTGGCAGAACAGATCGGGATGAAAATACTGCTGATTCCTTAGAAACTCTTTTTGACACCTTAGAGCCATTGACCCCCTTGAATGAAGAAATCAAGCACTGTATTTTATCCGAGGACGAAATCAGTGATGATGCCAGCAGCACCTTAAAATCTATCCGCCGTTCTATTCAGGGTATGAACGAAAGAATCCGCACGCAGATGAATAAGGTCATGGGACAGGCAAGTGCCAACGGATATTTACAGGATTCCGTTATCACCATGCGTGACGGCAGATACTGTCTGCCGGTAAAAGCTGAAGCTAAAAATCAGGTTTCCGGTATGATTCACGATCAATCCTCCAGCGGTTCTACTATTTTTATCGAACCTGCCGCAGTCGTAAATCTCAACAATGAATTAAAAGAGCTTTTCCTTAAAGAAGCCAAAGAAATCGAAGTTATTCTGGCTAATTTAAGTGCTCTTGTATATGAACAGGCGGCTTTTATCAACGACAATTACAAAGTATTAACAGAACTAGACTTTATCTTTGCAAAAGCCCAGCTTGCTAAGGTTCACAATGGTGTTTCACCTATATTCAATACCCAAGGCCGTATCCGCATCCGCAAAGGCCGCCATCCACTGTTAGACCCTAAAAAGGTGGTTCCTATTGATGTAATTTTAGGTGATACCTTTGATCTTTTAATTATTACCGGTCCAAATACCGGTGGAAAAACCGTTTCTTTAAAAACCGTAGGTCTATTAACCTTAATGGGACAGGCGGGACTTCATATTCCGGCAAATGACCGTTCAGAGCTTGCTGTTTTTGAGGATGTGTTTGCAGATATCGGTGATGAACAGAGTATTGAACAGAATTTAAGTACTTTTTCTTCCCATATGACCAATATCGTTTCGATTCTGGCGCAGGCAAACGAGCACTCTTTGGTGCTTTTTGACGAGCTTTGTGCCGGTACAGACCCTACCGAAGGTGCTGCTTTGGCTATTTCTATTTTATCCAGACTGCATGAGCAGGGTATTCGTACCATGGCAACCACCCATTACAGCGAAATCAAGGTTTTCGCACTCTCTACAGAAGGTGTAGAAAATGCCTGCTGTGAATTCAGTGTAGAAACCTTAAGTCCTACTTATCGTCTTTTAATCGGTATTCCGGGCAAAAGTAATGCTTTTGCTATTTCCGGCAAAATCGGTCTTCCTGCCGATTTGATTGAGGATGCTAAAGGACGAATTACCGAATCCGAAGCCAGCTTTGAGGATTTGCTATCAGACTTAGAGCACAGCCGTATTACCATTGAAAAGGAACGGGAAGAAATCAAAGCCTACAAGGCAGAAATTGCCTCCCTAAAACAAAAACTAGAACAAAAACAGGAACGCATCGACAGCAGCCGCGATAAAATATTGCGGGAAGCCAACGAACAGGCACTTACTATCTTACAGGAAGCAAAGACCATGGCAGACGAAACCATCCGCAACATGAACAAATATGGCCAAATGCATGCGCCTGTCAGTGAAATGGAAAAAGAACGCGCCAAGCTTCGTAACAAAATGTCTGATGCAGAAAAAAAGCTTGCACAGAAAAAGGAAAGTGCCGCTTATAATCCAAAAGTGCCTAAAAAGCTTCAGATTGGTGACTCTGTAAAAGTACTTTCCATGAATTTAAAGGGTACTGTTCACACCTTGCCAAATGCCAAAGGTGATTTATCTGTACAGATGGGTATTCTTCGCTCTACTGTAAATATTAAAGACTTAGTACTCTTAGAAGATGACACCTCACCAACTAGCAAAAACTACAATAAGACTGGTGCCGGAAAGATTAAAATGAGTAAGTCCGCCTCTGTTTCCACAGAAATCAAGCTTCTTGGCAAAACTACGGACGAAGCCATTGCACTATTAGATAAATATTTAGACGATGCCTATATTGCACACCTTCCTTCTGTTCGTATTGTACATGGAAAAGGAACCGGCGCGCTGAGGGCTGCTGTACACAAGCATTTAAAGCGGCAAAAATACATTAAATCCTTCCATCTTGCCGAGTTTGGTGAAGGAGATGCCGGCGTTACTATTGCAGAATTTAAATAAGGAGGTTATTCTATGGCCGCAAAACAAAAAATCTTAATTGTCGATGATGATGTAAATATTGCTGAATTGATTTCACTCTATTTAACCAAAGAGTGTTTTGATACAAAAACTGTAAATGATGGTGAAGAAGCATTAACTGCCTTTGAACAATATGCACCAAATCTGATTCTTTTAGATTTGATGCTTCCGGGCATTGATGGTTATCAGGTCTGCCGGGAAATCCGAAGCAAATCCGATGTACCAATTATTATGCTTTCTGCCAAGGGTGAAATTTTTGATAAGGTTTTAGGTCTGGAGTTAGGCGCAGACGATTATATTATGAAACCATTTGATTCTAAGGAATTAGTCGCAAGGGTAAAAGCTGTTCTTCGTCGTTTCCAGCCTTCACAGAAAACAGATACCGTTGCTGTCAACATAAAATGTGTGGAATATCCGGGACTTGTTGTAAATCTTTCCAATTACTCCGTTCTTTATAACGGACAGGCTGTAGATATGCCGCCAAAGGAATTAGAACTTTTGTATTTCCTTGCATCTTCCCCAAATCAGGTATTTACCCGTGAACAGCTTCTAGATCACATCTGGGGCTATGAGTACATCGGGGATACCCGAACCGTAGATGTTCATGTCAAGCGACTCCGCGAAAAAATCAAAGACAATGATTCTTGGAGTCTTGCAACGGTATGGGGTATCGGCTACAAATTTGAAGTAAACAGGTGATTTCATGAAAAAAACTTTATATATTAAGCTTCTGCTGAGCTATCTGCTTTTTGGAATTATCGGTTTTATCGTGATTTCTACGGCAATTTCTTATTTTTCCATGGAATATGTCAAAAAACATGAAGCATCTATGCTCTATAGAGAAGCCAATCTCATTGCTTCAGACTATGCTATTAGCTATTACAGCAACGATATTACTCTTGCCGATTTCGAAGAACGCATAGAAGCATTAGATACATACTTGTCTGCCCAGATTTGGGTAGTTGATACCAACGGAGATATACTGGTTAATTCGGAAAAGAAAACGGATCTTTTAAACCTCGAAAATATTGAAGGCTTTGACATCCGTGATTTCGGAAACCAATATCATAAAACCGGAACATTTTATGACAAATTTGCAGAAGAACAGATTAGTGTTTATGCCCCTATTTCTATCAATTACAGAGTCAGAGGCTATGTATTTATTCATAAGCCCCTGCAAAAGCTCTACACCTTTAGCAATGGAGTATTAAACATATCTTATATGACACTCGCTATGCTGTTTATTTGTGCTCTTATACTTCTTGGCGTGCTTGTATTTACCATTATTCTGCCTATCAAAAAGGTGACAAAAGCTGCAAATGAATATATTTCCGGCAATTTTGATCATCCGGTGGACATACATACGGATGATGAAATTGGTTATCTGGCAGCTTCCTTAACCTATATGGCAAATGAATTGAATACTTTAGAGGAAGATCAGCGAAAATTTGTTTCCAATGTATCCCATGATTTTCGCTCACCACTTACTTCTATCAAAGGATATGTGGAAGCGATGTTAGATGGTACTATTCCTGTGGAAAATCAGGAAAAATACTTAAACATCATCCTTTTTGAAACAGAACGGCTGAACAAGCTGACCAAAAGTCTCTTAGAGCTGAATAAATACGGCAATCGTGGTATGATGTTAGATATCACAACCTTTGATATCAACAATACTATTAAAATGACTGTACGAACCTTCGAAGGCATCTGTATGGAAAAAAGAATCTCCTTTGAATTGATATTAACCGGACAAACCTTATTCGTCCGAGCAGATATGAGTAAGATTCAGCAGGTTATTTACAATCTGATTGATAATGCCATTAAATTTTCCCATTCAGATTCTACCATCACCATTGAAACAACCTTAAAAAACAAAAAAATATTTGTTTCTGTCAAGGATTCTGGAATCGGTATTCCAAAGGACAGTTTAAGTAAAATCTGGGAACGGTTTTACAAATCGGATTTATCCCGCGGTAAGGATAAAAAAGGAACCGGACTTGGTCTTTCTATTGTCAAAGAAATCATACAGGCACATAAAGAAAATATTAATGTAATCAGCACAGAAGGTGTTGGAACAGAATTTATCTTCTCGCTGCCTTTTTATCAGCCGGAGGACGAGGATTAATCTAAAAAGATGCATAAACTAAAAAGGAGTGGCTTCATAGCATTATTAGCCTGCTCCTTTTATTATTGCATTTTATCTTTCTGTCTTTTTTCTAAGTAAAATCATCAGTATTATTCCAATAACTATCGTAAATATCGAAATAAACTGGGAGGTGGATAACACACCTACGGAACCTCTTTCTAAATCCCCACGGAAATATTCCAACACAAAACGCCCTGCACTATAAGTAATCACATAAGCTGCACCTACCATACCTTTTCGAAGCTTATTACTTTTCCACAACCACGCTAAAAACAGGAAATTCAATAAATTTAATCCTGAAGCTACCAACTGTATAGGGAATAGACGAATGCCGTTTGGTGCAAAATCAGATATTGAAAAAGCCACACCGCATACACTGTCTGTTTCTTGTCCATAACAGCAGCCGGCAAGAAAACAGCCAATTCTGCCAAAGCACTGTGCAAGCGCAATCAATGGAACTGCCAAATCGAATAATTTCCAATAATCAACTTTTTTGATTCTGCAATATACATATGCTGTCAGCAAACCGCCGATAAGACCACCATATACGACAAATCCATTCATAACTTCCTGTAATATAATAGATGGTTCTCTGATAATATCCGGCAAAATGGTAATCCAGAATAGTATTTTTGCACCAATAAAACCTCCGACTATAGATATCACACCAAGGGTAGTGACGAAACCATCTTCGGCAAGTTCTCTTTTCTTTGCCCAATGCTCTCCCAGACTCAATGCAATAATTACACCAAGTGCTATCATAAACCCATAACTATGAATTGTAACAGGTCCAATCGAAAATAATTCCGGTAACATATAACCTCCTATAATTTTAAAAAACTCCGGTTTTACAACCGGAGTTTAATTTTAGTCTGATCTTATACAAGCTCTAAAAGAACTTCTAAAGCACCGTCACCTTTACGCTGACCAATCTTTACGATTCTTGTGTAACCACCGTTACGATCTGCATATTTTGGTGCAACTTCGTCAAATAATTTAGCAACAAGATCAACATCTTTTGTATTTCTCTTTCTTCCAGCTGCTTCAGTTGGAACTTCTTTTACAGGATAGAGAACTTTTAACATCTCTCTTCTTGCATGAAGACGGGATGGTTTGTCTTTTTTGATTGTTTTTTCAACTTCATCGTATACAGTAACTTTCTTACCATCTACAACTTCTTTTACTCTCTTACCATCTTTGTCTTTACGAGCAACTTTAGCCATTACAGTAACTTCTTCGAAGTTATCTTTTTCTCTAACTGCCATTGCAATAAGACCTTCTGCAATTTTACGAACTTCTTTTGCTTTAGATTCTGTAGTAACAATTTTTCCATTATAAAGTAATGCTGTTACCTGTCCTCTTAATAAAGCTTTTCTCTGAGATGATGTTCTGCCTAATTTTCTATACTTTGCCATTTTTCTTTCCTCCATTTTGTGGGACATCCGATACGCACTTTGGACTTACTCATCGAATGCTGTATTTATTGTTTATTACATAACCACTCATGAGATGACATACTCTCTGCTCTATAGACTTACGGTTTCTGCCATATTTATGAGTTTATATAACTGTGATATCCACAGCTATTTATTATAAATCCTCGCTCTGGTTAAGCTGAAGACCTAATTCTTTTAATTTTGCTAATACTTCTTCTAAAGACTTCCGTCCCAGGTTACGAACCTTCATCATATCTTCCGGTGTACGGTTTGTAAGTTCTTCTACAGTATTAATACCTGCTCTCTTTAAGCAGTTGTAGGAACGCACAGATAACTCAAGTTCGTCAATGTTCATTTCAAGAACTTTACCTTTTGCATCGTCTTCTTTTTCTACCATAACTTCTGCAGACATTGCTGTTTCAGAAAGGTTAATAAAGAGATTCAGATGCTCACTTAAAACCTTAGCAGCTAAGCTTACTGCTTCATCCGGTTCTAATGTACCATTTGTATATACATCTAATGTGAGTTTATCATAATCAGTAATCTGACCTACACGGGTATTTTCAATGGTTAAGTTTACTCTTTCTACTGGAGTGTAGATAGAATCCACTGCAATTACTCCGATTGGTACATCTTCAGATTTATTCTTTTCAGCGCTGACATAACCTCTGCCCTTTGTAATGGTAAGCTCCATATACAATTTGCAGTCAGCTCCACCATTTAAGTTTGCAATAACTAAATCTGGATTTAAGATCTGAATATCAGGATCTGCCTGAATATCAGCAGCTGTAACAACGCCTTCACCCTCAAATTCAATGTAAGCAACTTTTGGCTCGTCTGTCGGACATGTATTCTTCAGTGCAAGATTCTTGATGTTCATGATAATTTCTGTTACATCTTCTTTTACGCCTGGAATTGAACTGAACTCATGTAAAACACCATCAATTTTCACCTGACTTACCGCTGCACCCGGTAAAGATGAAAGCATAATTCTTCTTAAAGAATTACCTAATGTGGTGCCATATCCTCTTTCTAAAGGTTCTACGACAAATTTTCCGTACTTTTTGTCTTCTGAAATTTCAGCAATCTCAATTTTTGGTTTTTCAAAATCGAACACTACAAAGTCCCTCCTTTTCGGGTAATATGTCTTACACATAACAGAAAGTACAAAAACGCATACTTTCTATTACTATGAATTCAAAGTCGAAAAAGGCACGACAGACAGCTTTAATTTAAATATTAAAGCTGCCTTATATGCCTTACTTACCGTAATTAATTATTTGGAATATAACTCGACGATAAGCATTTCGTCTACTGGTACATCGATCTGATCTCTGGAAGGTAATTCTTTTACAGTTCCTTTTAAGCTTTCCTGATCTACATCAAGCCATTCCGGAACTAATCTTCCACCTGTTACTTCTAAAATATCTTTGAATCTCTGAAGACCTTTGCTCTTTTCTCTGATTTCAATTACATCACCAGCTTTTACTAAGTAAGATGGGATGTTTACACATTTTCCGTTTACTAAAACGAATTTGTGTCCAACGATCTGTCTGGATTCTCTTCTTGTTCTAGCTAATCCCATACGGAAGATTACATTATCTAATCTGCTTTCAAGCATTGTCATAAGGTTTTCACCAGTCATACCCTTCTGACGATCTGCCTTCTCATAATAATGATGGAAAGGTTTTTCTAATACTCCGTAAATGAATTTTGCTTTCTGTTTTTCTCTTAACTGAAGTCCGTACTCGGAAATCTTCTTGTTTGCTCTTTTTAATTCTCTGTTTGATTTTTTATCTATTCCTAAGTAAATTGGATC
>JAGALK010000056.1 GCA_017625255.1 Lachnospiraceae bacterium | reverse complement strand
GAGCCGACGCATCCGTTACCAATATCTGTCATAAGAATATTTAGCAAATCTTACACCCGTACAACGGAATCTGTCCACACCTATACCTACCCTATATGCAATCTACATTGTGGGAATGATACATGGGAGGTTGTGAATGTTATGTCTGATTAAGCGAAAAATGGAATAGCATTTATCAAACCTCCATGTGTAGGATGGCGCCACTTCACACATGTAGGTTTCGATTAAATGCATATTTTCAGAAAATATTGCACAACCAGACAGATGTACTTCCGATAAAGTAGTCCTGCACAGCTTGGGGCATGGGAGTTCTAGGTGCTATATAAGTGCGATTTGGTAGGGGATCTAGTGTTTCTTAGTGTTTTTTTGTAAAACAGCAATTCGCGGACAAGGATGTCCGCGAAAACGGAGACCGCCCGGATGGCGGTTTCGGAGTGTTTGCGTACATTGCCATAATCTATATAAAAACACTTAGAACCCCTTATCCCCGGACATTTAGCACTTGTATAGCACCTAGAACTCCCATGCCCTAAGCTGTGCAGGACGGAAATTTATCATTCACACAGAGTACATCTGTTGTCCGTTTCCCAACAACATTCTGGAATATCATTTAATCGCACAAAAGTTTAACAAATTAGCGCGTTAGCATGCGATAAATAAGCAAAAATATTCGATTTTCCCTTGTAATTATGCAAAAAGATGTTACAATAGAAAAGATTTTTAAAGAAACAGAAAAGGAGATAATAAAATGAAGAAAAAATTAGCATTAGTATTAGCATTAGCAATGACAATGGCATTCGCAGGATGCGGATCAAGTGACAGCAGTGCAGAGGCATCAGATACAAGTGAAGCAATCGCAGACGGAGTACTTACAGTAGGAACAAATGCAGAGTTCCCTCCATTTGAATATGTAGGTGATGATGGAGAACCGGATGGTTTTGATATGGCTTTAATCAAAGCTGTTGGTGAAAAACTTGGAGTAGAAGTAGAGATTGAAAACATGGAATTTGCTTCTTTAGTAGCTTCTATCGGAACAAAAATCGACGCATCTATCGCTGGTATGACTATTACGGAGGAGCGTAAAAATACGGTAGAATTTTCTGATCCATATTATGAAGCTGTACAGTATGTTATTGTTTTAGCAGATTCTGCTATTGCAGGTGCAGGAGATTTAGAAGGAAAAGCAATTGGTGTTCAGCTTGGAACAACAGGTGACATTATTGCTGAAGGAATCGAAGGTGCAGAAGTATCTCAGTATAACAAAGGTGTTGATGCAGTAAATGACTTGATTAATGGTCGTGTAGAAGCTGTAATTATTGATAAAAATCCGGCAGAGGTATTTGCAGAAAAATTTAGTAATGAAGTAAAAATTATTGAGGGCGCAGCATTTGAATTTGAAGCTGAGGAATATGCTATTGCAATGCCAAAGGGTGATACAGCTTTAGTAGAAGCTGTAAATAAAGCTCTTGCAGAGATTAAAGAAGATGGAACCTTTGATAAATTAGTTGAAGAATATATTGAAAACTAAGGATAGCAGAATGGGAGAAAAACTATGAGTGAATGGTTTGCAGATGTAGCAAATAAATTTCATATTGCCTTTATCGAAGGTGATCGTTGGAAATTATATTTAGAGGGATTGGGAGTTACTTTGCAGATTTCAATTTTTGCTGCAATTTTGGGTGTAATCATCGGAACGATTGTAGCATTGATGAAATTATCTACCAAGAAAAATGGAAAGCGTTCAGTTTTATCTACGATTGCGCAGATTTATATTGATATTATCCGTGGAACACCATCTGTTTTACAGGTATTAATCATGTGGTTTTTGATTATGGTGCAAAGTAAAAATGGTATCTTGGTAGCAATTATGACATTTGGTATCAACAGTGGTGCTTATGTAGCCGAGATTGTTCGTGCCGGAATTTTGGCAGTAGATTATGGTCAGACTGAAGCAGGACGATCCTTGGGACTTTCTAAGGTACAGACCATGTGGTATATCGTTCTTCCACAGGCAATTAAAAATGTATTGCCGCCAATTGGAAATGAATTTATCGTACTTTTAAAAGAAACCGCTATTGTCGGTTATGTAGGTCTTACAGATTTGACTAGAGTAGCCAATCAGGTTGCATCTAGAACCTATGAAGCTTTTATGCCACTGATTGGTGCGGCAGTTATTTATTTTGTGATTATTAAAATATTAACCATTTTATTGGAAAAATTAGAGAGGAGGCTGCATAAAGGTGATCACCGTTAAAAATTTACATAAAAAATTTGGAACATTAGAAGTATTAAAAGGCATTGATTATCATGTAAAACAGGGTGAAAAAATCGTAGTAATCGGACCATCCGGTTCTGGTAAAAGTACATTTTTGCGTTGTTTAAATCTCTTAGAAACACCATCTAGCGGTGAAATCTGGTTTGATGGTCAGTTAATTACAGATCCAAAGACAGATATCAATAAGGTTAGACAGCATATGGGAATGGTGTTTCAGAACTTCAATCTGTTTAATAATCTTTCTATTATGGATAACATTACTTTAGCACCTACAAAGCTAAAGCTGATGAATGAAGAGGAAGCAAAGGAAACAGCGCTTAGCCTTTTAAAACGAGTAAATCTTTCGGATAAGGCAGATGCTTTTCCATCTCAGCTTTCCGGTGGACAAAAGCAGAGAATTGCGATTGTGCGTTCTCTTGCCATGAATCCAAAGGTATTGCTTTTTGACGAACCGACATCAGCATTAGACCCGGAAATGGTTGGTGAGGTATTAGATGTTATGAAAGAGCTTGCTGACAGTGGAATGACTATGGTAGTAGTTACCCACGAAATGGGATTTGCAAGAGAAGTGGGAAGCAAAGTAGTATTTATGGATGAAGGAATTATTATGGAGGAAAATACTCCGGAGGAATTCTTTACGAATCCAAAGAATCCTAGGTTACAGGATTTCCTGTCAAAGGTATTGTAATAAATTGAACCCTCGCGAGAGTCAACTCGTGAGGGTTCTTAGGTTTATACAATCTTCCCCGCCAGAAACACACTAGCCGCGATTCCGCAAAAGGTAGCAAAAAGTGCACCTGCTAATGTGAAACGGGTCTTTTTTACTTTTACATGTAAAAAATATACACTCATAGTATAAAAAATGGTTTCGGTACAGCTCATCATAATAGAAGCACAAAGTCCTAAAAAGGAATCGGTGCCATAGGTTTTATACAAATCTAAAAGCAGACCTGTAGCAGCAGAGGAAGAAAACATTTTTACTACAGCAATAGGGACTAATTCGGACGGAAAATGTAAGGGTTCTGTTACATATTTTAAAATCTCAGACAAAAATTCCAAAAAACCACTAGAGCGCAGAATACCCACAGCAGTCATTAATCCAATCAGGGTAGGCATAATATCAATTACTGTATGAAAACCGTCTTTTGCTCCATTCAAAAAGTCCTGATAGATATTTTGACGGTTTAGAAGTCCAAAAGCGACAATCAAAAAGACAATTAAAGGAATCATGGATTCCGACAAAAAATATAAAAATTGCATAAGTATTCTCCAAAACAAAGATTAATAAACTATATGTAGAGAGAGGAATCTAAAGAACAAAGATTCATTTTGCATTTAAAAAAACTTGCAAAGCAAGTAAATATGCTATATTCTTGTATTTGTTGATAAAATTTAATGATTTAATGGGAGAAAGTCATGATTTATAATAATGTTTTAGACGCAATTGGTCATACACCGATTGTTCGGTTAAATAAAATGAATAAGCCGGGAAATGCAGAGGTTTTGGTAAAATTTGAGGGTTTGAATGTAGGTGGTTCTATCAAGACTAGAACAGCTTACAATATGATTCGTGCGGCAGAAAAACAGGGACTTATTCATAAAGATACAATTATTGTAGAGCCAACCAGTGGAAATCAGGGGATTGGATTAGCATTAGTTGGTGCTGTTCGTGGATATAAGACAATCATTATTATGCCAGATTCTGTGAGCGAAGAAAGAAGACTGCTTGTACAGCATTATGGTGCGGAGGTAAAGCTGATTCATGATGCAGGAAATATCGGTGACTGCATCGAAGAGTGCTTACAGACTGCTTTACAGATGGCAAAAGAGAATCCAAATGTCTTTGTACCGCAGCAGTTTGAAAATCCTAATAATATCGGTGCTCATAAGCACCATACCGGACTTGAGATTTTAGAGCAGGTAGCCGGACCGATTGATGGATTTTGTTCCGGTATAGGCACAGGCGGCACAATTACAGGTATTGGTGAAGTATTAAAGGCACAGAATCCGGATATTCTAATCTGGGCAGTTGAGCCGGAGAATGCAGCAATTTTAGCTGGTGGAACAATTGGAACTCATGTACAGATGGGAATTGGCGATGGTGTAATTCCGGCAATTTTAAATCAGAATATTTATGAAGATATTTATATTGTATCTGATGAAGAAGCAATTCAGACAGCTAAGGATCTGGCAAGGCTAGAAGGCATTATGTGTGGAATTTCCAGTGGAACGAATGTGGCAGCGGCACTTAAAATGGCAGAAAAATTAGGTGAAGGAAAAACCGTTGTAACTGTACTTCCGGATACAGCGGAACGCTATTTTTCTACACCTTTATTTGAGGATTAATTATGGAAGTTTTATGGCAGATAGAAGGGAATATCCTGTTGTGGATACAGGAATATGTCAGAGCGGACTGGCTGAATCCAATTGTAAATTTTATTACAAATCTCGGTAATGCCGGGTGGTTCTGGCTGTTGCTTTTAGCAGCTATGCTATTTTTTAAGAAAACAAGAAAAACGGGGATTACAGGACTTATTGCTATGCTGATTGGTTTTATTATCACGAATGTATGTCTGAAAAATCTCGTGGCAAGAGTTCGGCCCTATGAGGTTATTGAAGGCTTAGAGTATATAACGAAAACACCGTCAGACTGGTCTTTTCCATCAGGTCATTCAACGGCATCTATGGCAGCATCGGTGGTATTGTTTTGTAAGCTGCCAAAAAAATATGGTGTACCGGTATTGGTGCTTGGAATATTGATTTCGTTATCCAGACTTTATGTAGGTGTTCATTATCCGACAGATGTCATTGTAGGTATGCTGGTAGGATGGTTTGGTGCGTTTATGGCAATGAAAATTATGAGTAAAAATACAGCGAATTGTTGAGAGAACAATTCGCTGTGTTTTTTGAATAAAAGCTGATATACAATATTTTCTTACAGTTTAAGCTTCGCCAACAAATCCCCAAGACTTGTAGAAGCAGTTTCATTAGATACATATTCTTCTACGCTCTGTTCTAATTCCTGCGCCTCAGTATCTATCATTTCTTCTTCCAAAGCACGGATACTCAGGCTGATTTTATTGTCGTTTGTATTTAACAATTTGGCTTTTACAGTCTGACCAACTTCTAATACTTCGCTAGGTTTTTTGATTCGGCGGGTACAAATCTGAGAGATATGTACAAGTCCTGTCAATCCATTTCCAAGATTAATAAAAGCACCATAAGGCATCAGACTTTCCACAGTTCCTTCCATAACAGTTCCCGGAACCAACATGGAAATACGATGATTTCTTTTATCAATTTCTTTTTCTTTTGCTACTACCTTAGCAGAAAGTACAAGCTTTTTCTGGCTTTCATCCACAGTGATAACTCTTACATCTACATCTTTTCCAAGCCATGGATTACAGTCGTCCACATAGTCAAGGCTTAAATGGGAAGCTGGGATAAATCCACGAATACCCTCTACATAGGCAATTACACCACTTGGAACAATTCCTTTAATGCGTACGGTCATCACAGTCTCTTCTTCCATAAGTGTCTGTAATCTTCCCCATGCGAGCACATCATTTGCTTCTTTTTGAGAAAGTAAAAGATTGCCTTGACCATCGTCTAAACGAATAATGGTAGCTTCCATTGTATCGCCAACCTGTACAGATTCTAAAATATTAAAATCCGGATCATTGCTGATTTCTTCAGCTTTAATAATTCCCGGAGCAAAATATCTTAAATCCAAAGTAACCTCTTCCTCGTCTACAGCGATAACTGTTCCGGTGATAATATCTCCTACAGAAAGCTTGCGGAAGGAGGCCTCTAGCTCAGCCTTGTAGTCGTCCATAGATTCTGTAGGTTCTTCCACAACAGATTCTGTAGCTGATTTTGTTTCAATAGGTTCTAAAATTGTTTCTTCTGCCATTTTATATACTCCTTTCGATACCGTAATACAGACAGTATATCATACTTCAATAGTTTCTGAAACAAAGAAAAGTGCCAAGATTAACCTGACACTTTAAAAATTAAATTACGAATCTGCATGAATCAACGCCTTTTTTTGCCATGTACCGGAATAATAACGGATAGCACCAACTATTGCTGCACAGGTCCATGTCAGAGGGGAAACCCACCACAGACCATAATAGCCCATCCATGCACTGAACAGGAAAGTAAATCCGATACGGGTAATAACTTCACTGACGCCCATCAAAACGGTTACTTTTACATCTCCGGCAGCTCTAAGAATGTTATGATAAATCGTTAAAAATCCACCCACAAAGAAGAAGAAACTAAAAATCTTCATATATTCTACACCATAACGGATAGAAAGCGGATCCTGTGTAAACGCTTTCATAATAGGCTCTGCAAAGAACCAAATCAGAGGGCAAAATACCCCATAGCATACGATGTCCATTAAATAAGCATAGCGGACACCTTTTTTTACACGGTCATATTTATTTGCACCTACATTTTGCCCTACAAAGGTTCCAAGAGAAGTACCGATAGCGTCAGCCATCTGCCAACCGATACCCTCGACCTTTATACATACACCATAAGCTACTACCATAGCTGTACCATAGGTGTTGATCATTGCCTGCAAAGTCATATCAGATATAGAAATGATACTCATTTGAAGTCCTGTAGGTACACCATAGATTAAAATCAGCTTGGCAATTTGCGGATTCATTTTTAGGTTGTCCTTTGTAATGCGTAGGAATGGGAGGATTTTCCACGCATACAAAAGACAACAAATACCGGAAATAAACTGAGCCAATACCGTTGCAAGCGCAGCACCTGCGACACCCATTGGAATCCAGGATACAAAAGCAATATCCAAAACAATGTTTAACACACTAGATATAATTAGGAAAACTAATGGTACAATAGAGTTTCCCAAAGAGCGTAAAACAGCGGAAATCCAGTTGTAAAGCATAGTACCGATAGAACCGGCAAATATAATTACCAGATATACCCATGCATCCTGCATCAGCTCATCTGAAGTCTGCAATGCTATCAAAAGCGGTTTTGCTCCAATAACTCCCAAAACAGTTATCAGTAAAGTAGCGCCTAAAGCAACATAAATCGATGTCACAAAAGTCTCATGAACTTTTTTTTGTTCACCTGCACCATAATATTGAGAAATTACTACACTGACACCGGTAGTTAATCCCATCATAAGGGATAAGAGAAGGTACATACCTGAACCGGCAATACTTACCGCAGCTAAAGATTCATCTCCTAAATATTTTCCCACTATATATACATCTGCAAAATTATAAATTCGCTGAAAAACCATACCCAACAGTACCGGTAGGGCAAAACGAATCATTTTTGGCAAAATTGAGCCTTGTGTCATATCCACAACTTTTTCATTCATATCTGCAAGCCTCCTTACATGTTATAACTCTAACCATATAGATTATATAATGGATAGACAAAGAAAGGTACAATATGTTAAGCTAAAAAATATAACATTTTGAAACAAAAATTGAGCAGGTGAAAAAAATGTCGCTGTATTTTCGAAATACACTTACAAATGAACCATATGTATTTGATACCATTGGAAATCACTGGATACAAGAAAAAGTCAGCCGTCCCAATGGATATCCTATATATCATTATTTACAGACGGAAAAGGGCTGTGGCAGGATTGAAATTCAAGGTAAAAGCTATGATTTGAATGAAGGAGAAGGGGTATTGATTGCGCCTTTTATCAGTCATGCCTATTCAGCAGAGACAGAAGGCTGGACAACACTGTTTGTAACGGTAGCTGGCAGTATGGAAAGCAGTATATCTGGGATGATTGGCAATCGTCAGGTGATTTTTATAGAGAAAGAACAAGGCGAGCAGATAAAGAATCTGGTTTGCTCAATACTAAAGAAGTATGGAAATTCAATGAAAAGTATAGAAGAGCTTCCGGCAGATTATCATGAGGTTTTGGGGATGCATCAGCCTACATCCATATATGCCGTAAGAGAGCTTTCTGTGGATTGTTATCGTTTTTTGATGTATTTTGTGGATGGTGTATATAGTGGAGATTTGAGAAATGAACCTTTGTATCAGCGATATGTAGCACCAATAGTAAAAGAAATTGAAACAAATTATAGTCATAAACTTACCGTAAGTGGATTAAGCCGCAGAGTATATGTTACACCACAGTATCTGTCGAGGCTGTTTGGACGATTTTTAGGCTGTTCGGTGTATGAGTATCTGACTGCATATCGGATTACCAAGGCGAAAGAACTGCTGATTACCAAGCCGAGAATGGAGGTTGGGTATATCGCCGGACAGGTTGGTTTTGAAGATTGCAGCCATTTTATTGCCATGTTCAAAAAAATGATAGGAGTCACCCCTTTGGAGTTTCGTACACTGTATAAATTCAGAAATTAAAAATTTTCATATTTTAGGAATAAAGAAATGAAAATTGTATATACTATATAAAGACAAAGGAAAAAGAGAAATTTGACATTCTCAAAAGAAAGGACTATAATGCCTTTCATAAGAAAATTTTATTGGCGCGGGGTGGAGCAGTCTGGAAGCTCGTCGGGCTCATAACCCGAAGGTCACAGGTTCAAATCCTGTCCCCGCAATTTAAAAGATCCATGCAGGGTCTTTGAAAGCAAATTTATGGAGGAAGATATGTCAGAAGACGCAGAGGGCGACGCGGAATCTCATATGAATATAGAATAGTAATCAAGGCATAGTCACATTTTAGTATAGGATGTGACTATGCCTTGTTGTGTTTATATTTAGGAGAAAGACATAGCTTCTTCCCCAAAAACAAACTACTATATTGCGTAAAGCAGGAGGAAAAGGAAAATCAATGGAAAATGGAGTATCGTTAATTATTATTGTGGCTTGTATTGTGATGTCTGCGTATTTCTCAGCAACGGAAACGGCATTTTTATCTATTAATAGAATCCGTATGAAAAATATGGCAGAAAAAGGAAACAAAAAAGCGGCATTGGTATTGCAGATGTCAGAAAAATATGACAGCATGCTTTCTACCATATTAATAGGAAACAACATCGTAAATATATTAAGTGCATCGTTGGCAACAGTGCTCTTTGTAGAAATGCTGGGTGATGAAGCAGGTCCAAGCGTATCTACATTGGTCACTACAGTAGTGGTATTAATTTTTGGTGAAATTTCTCCAAAGAGTATTGCAAAAGAATCTCCAGAGAAATTTGCTATGTTTTCTGCACCAATTTTAAATGTACTTATGATTGTGCTGACACCGGCAAATATTCTCTTTGGCTGGTGGAAAAAGCTTTTATCGGTTTTATTTAAAGCTTCAGAAGATACAGGAATTACCGAAGAAGAACTGCTGACAATTGTAGAAGAAGCAGAGCAGGGTGGTGGAATTGACAAAGAAGAAAGTGATTTGATTCGCAGTGCGATAGAATTTAATGAATTGGAAACGATTGATATTCTCACCCCCCGCATTGATGTGGTAGCAATTGCCGAAGATACATCAAAAGATAAAATCGCAGAGATTTTTGCAAAAACGGGATATTCAAGACTACCTGTTTATAAGGAAAGTGTAGATCAGATTACTGGTATTTTATATCAGAAGGATTTTCATAATTATGTGTATCATACAAATGAGAATGTATCTGATTATGTAAGACCTGTAATTTTCACCACAAAGAATAAGAAAGTGGATGAACTGATGAAAGAGCTGCAAAGGGAAAAATTACATTTTGCAGTTATCGTGGATGAGTTTGGCAGCATGCTTGGTATTGTAACCTTAGAAGATATTTTAGAAGAGCTGGTAGGCGAAATCTGGGATGAACACGATACGGTGGAACAGGAGATTGTACAGATTTCTGAACATGAGTATCTGGTTTCAGGAAAGACAAATATCGAAAAGGTATTTGAATGCTTTGAAAAAGAAGCAGAATTTGATGTACATACCGTCAGTGGATGGGTAATGGAGCAGCTTGAGAGAATCCCGCAGATTGGGGATGAATTTGAGTCAGATGGACTTGAAGTTAGAGTTGTTCAAATGACAGGACGCCGTGTAGAGCAAATTTCCATAAAGGTATGAAATCAGAATTGATTTTCAAAAAAAATTATACTATCATAATTTTAGTCGAAAAAGAACAAAGGAGGCATTTTTAAATGGCAAAGACAAATAAGAAAAAACAGCAGACACAGGAGAGTAAAAAAACAACCTTCATAATTCTTGCAGTTGCAGCAGTGATATTTTTGGCCGTATTAATCTGGGCAGTGGCTGATTCACTTTCAGGAAAAGACTTAAGCTTTTCAGATACAAAAACAAAAGAAGCTGCGACAGAAGCA
Organism: Lachnospiraceae bacterium; assembly: GCA_017625255.1. GTDB lineage: Bacteria > Bacillota > Clostridia > Lachnospirales > Lachnospiraceae > Roseburia_B. The sequence goes on along the minus strand of JAGALK010000056.1, from coordinate 35,669 downwards.
GCAACAGAAACAGCAGATATGTCCGGCGGAACAAAAACCACATTTGAAATTACCCATTATGCAGATATTGAAGTTGCAGATTATGGTACGATTACCGTTGCTTTAGCCGGAAATATCGCACCAATTACCGTAGAGAACTTTATCTCTTTGGCAGAAAGCGGATTTTATAATGGTTTAACCTTTCATCGTATAATGGAAGGCTTTATGATGCAGGGCGGTGACCCGGAAGGAACCGGTATGGGTGGTTCCGGTACAAATATTACAGGTGAATTTTCACAGAATGGTGTGGAAAATCCGATTACTCATGTAAGAGGCGCGATTTCTATGGCTCGTTCAAACGAAATGGATAGTGCAAGCTCCCAGTTCTTTATTGTACATAAAGACAGTACATTTTTAGACGGCGCTTATGCGGCATTTGGTTATGTAACAGAGGGAATGGAGGTTGTAGATGCAGTTTGTGCAGATGCAGAGCCTACGGATGATAACGGAACAATTCCGGCAGAAGCACAGCCTGTGATTACAGCAGTTACGATTCGTAATGCAAAATAGGTAAAGTGAAAATCAAGCAGAAGGGGGATATCCTCATGGAACAGATGCAGCAGTTTTTAGAATGGATAGAAGAATCAGATAATATTGTATTTTTTGGTGGTGCCGGGGTATCTACAGAAAGTGGAATACCGGATTTTCGAAGTGTAGATGGTTTATATAATCAGGAGTATGACTATCCACCGGAGACAATTTTGAGTCATTCCTTCTATTTAAAAAATGAACCGGAATTTTACCGTTTTTACAGAAAGAAAATGCTTTGTCTGGATGCAAAACCAAATGCGGCTCATAGAATGCTTGCCAAATTAGAAGAAGCGGGCAAATTAAAGGCTGTGATTACCCAGAATATTGATGGACTGCATCAGGCGGCAGGGAGTAAAGAAGTATTAGAACTTCACGGAAGTGTACATAGAAATTACTGCCAGAGATGCCAGAAACTGTTTGATGCCAGATATATTTTAAATTCAGAAGGCTGTCCTACATGTGATGCATGCGGTGGGGATGTGAAACCGGATGTGGTTCTTTATGAGGAAGGCTTAGACGATTATACCATGCGAAAATCTATTCAATATATTGCCAATGCAGATATATTGATTATTGGCGGGACATCTTTGGCTGTATATCCTGCGGCAGGACTTATTGACTATTACAGAGGAAATAAACTGGTATTAATCAATACCTCCACAACGCCTATGGATAGCCGTGCAAATCTTCGTATAGAAGGGAAAATCGGCGAAGTATTGTCACAAATCAAGCTATAGAGAAAGGTGAGAATATAATGCAGTTTGATATCGGAGATATAATAAAATTAAAGAAAAAGCATCCCTGCGGCAATTTTGAATGGGAAGTTTTGAGGGTTGGAGCAGACTTTCGATTAAAATGTATGGGCTGTGGGCATCAGATTATGATAGCCCGGAAATTAGTTGAAAAAAATGTAAAAGAAATACGAAAACCGCTTGATTCTTAAAAAAGTTTATGTTATTATACAAAATTGTGAGAAACTATAAATTCCTTGCTCTTTTGAAAGAAAAGGGCCAGAGACCAAAAGGAGGTACAATTGCATGAATAAGTATGAATTAGCACTTGTTGTTAATGCAAAAATCGAAGATGATGTCAGAACTGCTACAGTAGAAAAAGCAAAAGCTTATATCGAGCGTTTTGGTGGAACTGTAACAGAAGTTGAGGATTGCGGTAAGAAGAGATTAGCTTACGAAATCCAGAAAATGAGAGAAGGCTTCTACTACTTTATCCAGTTTGATGCAGCAGCAGATGTTCCAGCACAGGTTGAACAGCGTGTTCGTATCATGGATAATGTTCTTCGTTTCTTATGCGTTAGAAAAGACGAGGCATAATTAGAAAAGAGGAAGATATATGAATAAGGTAATTCTTATGGGACGCTTGGTTAGAGACCCGGAAGTAAGATATTCTCAGGGTGAGCAGGCGACCGCAGTAGCAAGATATACAATCGCAGTAGACAGAAGATTCCGTCGTGATGGTGACCAGCAGACAGCCGATTTTATCGGATGCGTAGCATTTGGTCGTCAGGGTGAATTTGCTGAGAAATATCTGCGTAAGGGTACAAAAATTGCAATCACAGGCAGAATCCAGACCGGAAGCTACACGAACAGAGATGGACAGAAGGTATATACAACAGATGTAGTAGTTGAAGAACAGGAATTTGCAGAAAGCAAAGGTGCCAGTGATAATAATGGAGGATTTACTCCAATGGACAGACCATCACCTAGTGTTGCAGCAGGAGATGGCTTCATGAACATTCCGGATGGAATAGATGAAGAGTTACCATTCAACTAACAGATTGTTGATTCCAATTTAACAGGAGGTAATGAAAATGGCTTTTAATAAAGAAGGCAAAGAAGGCGGATCTTTCAAGAGAAGACCAATGCATAGAAGAAAAAAAGTTTGTGTATTCTGTGGAAAAGATAATGTAATCGATTACAAAGATACAAATAAATTAAAAAGATACATTTCCGAGAGAGGAAAAATTCTTCCAAGAAGAATCACAGGAAACTGTGCAAAACATCAGAGAGCTCTTACAGTTGCAATCAAGAGAGCTCGTCATATCGCTTTAATGCCATATGTAACTGATTAATTAAGATATTTTTTAGCCCCAGTCAATCGACTGGGGCTTATTTAATTTCTAATGATTAGTCTGTTTATGGCATTTTTTATTTGTATAGTTAATTTGTGATAATTGCATATATTTTGACACAAATTAGTATATGTTCAGTAATTTTTTCGTTATATTATGTTATTTTACTATTACTTAATAACGATTGCTATTTCCCCCGCATGCGTGATACAATACCTACAAATCGTATTTTTATGGGAGGCAGTAAATTTGAAGATTATTAAACGATGTGGGGAAGAAGTAGAGTTTGATATAACGAAAATAATTGCTGCTGTGCACAAGGCGAACAGAGAGGTTCAGATGAGCCAGAGATTGTCAGCAGAGCAGATTCATCAGATTGCAGAAAATGTGGAACAAATCTGTATTGCATCTACCCGCGCTATGAATGTAGAAGAGATTCAGGATGCGGTAGAAGATCAGATTATGGAATCTGGTGCATTTCATGTGGCAAGAGCATATATTACCTACCGTTATAAACGACAGTTAGTGCGTCAGTCCAATACCACAGATGGACAGATTATGACCATTATTGAAAGTCAAAATGAAGAAGCAAAGCAGGAAAATTCCAATAAAAATCCACTACTTGCTTCTACCCAAAGAGATTATATGGCAGGAGAGGTAAGTAAAGATATTACCAGAAGGTTTTTATTGCCTCCAGAGGTATGGAGTGCCCATGAAAAGGGATTAATTCATTTCCATGATGCAGATTATTTTGCCCAGCATATTCATAATTGCTGCCTGGTGAATTTGGATGATATGTTACAGAATGGAACCGTTATCAGTGAAACGAAGATTGACAGACCTAAGTCTTTCTCTGTAGCATGTACGGTTGCATCTCAGATTATTGCGCAGGTTGCCTCTAGTCAGTATGGTGGACAATCCATCAGTGCGTATCACCTTTCTAAGTTTGTCGGAGATTCCAGAATGAAGTTCCGCAGAGAGGTTCGCGAGGAGTTTGAAGCAGCAGGTATAAATGCTACAGAAGAGCAGATTAATAAGGTAGCAGAAGAGCGTGTAGAAAAAGATATTGATAAGGGTGTACAGACCATTCAGTATCAGGTAGTTACACTGATGACAACCAATGGACAGGCACCGTTTATTACCTTATATATGTATTTGGACGAAGCACCTAAAGGTCAGGAAAGAGACGACCTTGCTATGGTAATTAAAGCAGTGTTAAACCAGAGAATTTTAGGTGTCAAAAATGAAAAAGGTGTATATATCACTCCGGCATTTCCAAAGCTTATTTATGTATTGGATGAAGATAATATTACAGAGGGCAGTCCGTATTGGAATGTAACCTGTTTAGCAGCAGAGTGTACAGCAAAACGCATGGTTCCGGATTACATTTCTGCAAAAGTCATGAAAGAATTAAAGGATGGAAATGTCTATACCTGTATGGGATGTCGCTCTTTCCTTACTGTATACAAGGACGAAGAAGGCAAGCCAAAATTCTACGGCAGATTCAATCAGGGTGTGTGTACAATTAATCTGGTGGATATCGCATGTTCATCTCAGGGAGATTTTGATGTATTCTGGAAGGTTTTTGATGAACGATTAGAATTGTGCTATAAAGCGTTGATGGCAAGACACAATCGTCTGATGGGGACAAAATCTGATATTGCACCTATTTTGTGGCAGAATGGTGCATTAGCCCGTTTGGAAAAAGGAGAAACCATTGACAAGCTGTTATTGAATGGATATTCAACCATTTCCTTAGGCTATGCGGGACTTTGCGAATGTGTTCGCTATATGACAGGCAAAAGCCATACAGATCCATCTGCAACACCATTTGCATTAGAGGTGATGCAGTATCTGAATGATGCCTGTGCAAAATGGAAAGCAAAAGAAAATATTGATTTTTCTGTCTATGGAACACCATTAGAGTCTACTACTTATAAGTTTGCGCAGAAGCTGCAGAAGCGCTTCGGTATCATCAAAGGTGTGACAGATAAGAATTATATCACCAATTCCTACCATGTACATGTGACCGAGGATATAGATGCTTTTAGCAAATTAACCTTTGAATCCAAATTCCAGAAGCTTTCTCCGGGTGGAGCTATCAGCTATGTGGAGGTTCCGGATATGCAGAACAATATTCCTGCAGTGCTTGCGGTTATGCAGCATATTTACGAAAATATTATGTATGCAGAATTAAATACCAAGAGCGATTATTGCAGCAAATGTGGTTATGATGGAGAAATCCGGATTATCACCGATGAGCATGGAAAGCTGCTGTGGGAATGTCCGAATTGCGGCAATCAGGATCAAAATACCATGAGTGTGGCAAGGAGAACCTGTGGTTATATTGGTACTCAGTTCTGGAATCAGGGAAGAACGCAAGAGATTAAAGAGCGTGTGCTTCATTTGTAAAAATACTTTATCTCGCTAAAGAGAAGTGCTATAATACGATATACAAAGAGAAATAGTTTAGTCAAAAGATAATGGCTGGAAAGTTACTGTGGATATTATGCACGGACAGATGCGTGGAGGGGAAATGAAACAAAATATAAAAGTAAAAGGTAAGCTGCGGAATTATCTGTATTGGCCGATGCTGTTGACAATTCTGCTGTTTATACTAAATATACCTATTTATATGGTAAGTGAAGAAGCCGGAGCTGCGGTTTCAGCTTTTTTGGTTATTTATGCGATATGCGTATTTAGTTCCTATGTAAAAAACAAGCCGGCGCTGGTAAATGAAATGATTAATTTTGCGACTCAGTATGCGACGGTGCAGAAAAAGCTGTTAAATGATTTTGAAATACCGTATGCGCTTTTGGATATGAATGGAAAGATTTTGTGGGTAAATCGTCGTTTTGCGGAAGTTACCAGAAAGGATAAGGAATACCATAAGACCATTTTTAGTATTTTTCCAAGCATTTCCAAAGAGCAGCTGCAGGCAGAAGAAGAGGAAAACAGCTTTATTATTACATGGGAGGATAAGATTTTCAGAGCAGAGACAAATCGTATCTATTTTGAAACCATGATAGAGGAAAGCGATATTCTTGAGATTGAAGAAAATGAGCAGTATTTGACCGCAGTATACCTTTTTGATGAGACTAAGCTGAATCAGTACATTCGAGAAAATCAGGAACAGAAGCTCGTTTCTGCATTGGTGTATATTGACAACTACGAAGAGGCATTAGAGAGTATTGAGGATGTGAAACGCTCACTTTTGGTTGCCTTGATTGACAGAAAGGTCAATAAGTATTTTTCTGCAATTGATGCCTTAGTGCGAAAAACAGAAAAAGATAAGTATTTTATTGTATTTAAATATAAATATCTCAAACAGCTGCAGGAAGATAAATTCAGTCTGATTGAAGATGTGAAAAATGTCAAAGTCGGCAATGAAATGGCAGTTACTCTAAGTATCGGCGTGGGTATACAGGGCGACGGCTACAACGATAATTACGAATATTCCCGTATGGCAATTGATTTGGCGTTAGGCCGTGGTGGGGATCAGGTTGTTGTGCGTGAGGGTGAGCAAATTTCTTATTATGGAGGAAAATCCAAAACCGTTGAGAAAAATACCCGTGTAAAAGCAAGGGTAAAAGCTCATGCACTGCGAGAGACTTTAGAAAGTTGCGAAAATGTTATGATTATGGGGCATCGTATTAGTGATGTAGATGCCTTTGGTGCTGCCATTGGTATTTATTGTGCAGCTAAAATTATGGGTAAAAAAGTACAGATTGTATTAAATGAAGTAACTTCTTCCTTACGCCCATTAAAAGAACTTTTTTCACCGGAAAATGGTTATCCGGATGACTTATTTATTAATAGTGAGAGAGCTTTGGAATTAGTAAATCGGAACACCTTGATTATGGTAGTAGATACCAATCGTCCGAATTATACAGAGTGTCCGCAGCTTTTAGAAAGAGGAAATGCGGTAGTTGTATTTGACCATCACAGACAGGGAAATGAAGTGATTCAGAATCCGATTCTTTCTTATATTGAGCCGTATGCATCCTCTACCTGTGAAATGGTAGCAGAGGTGCTGCAGTATTTTACAGAAAATATTAAGCTTGAAAATAATGAAGCAGATTGTATATATGCCGGTATTTTAATTGATACCAATAATTTTATGACAAAAACCGGTGTGCGTACCTTTGAAGCGGCAGCTTATCTGCGTCGTTGTGGTGCTGAAGTCACCAGAGTACGAAAATTATTAAGATCTGACATGGACTCTTATAAGGCGAGAGCCGAGAGTGTTCATAATGCAGAAGTGTATAAAGAAGCCTTTGCTATTTCCACTTGTCCGGGAACCATTGAAAGTCCGACAATCGTAGGTGCGCAGGCAGCGGATGAATTATTGAATATTATTGGTGTGAAGGCATCTTTTGTATTAACCGATTATCAGGACAAAATATATATCAGTGCAAGATCCATTGATGAAATCAATGTACAGTTGATTATGGAACGCTTTGGCGGCGGCGGACATCTGAATGTAGCAGGTGCGCAGCTTGCAGACTGTACATTTGAAGAGGCAAAAAAATTAATCCAGAATACCCTTGATGAAATGCTTGAAGAAGGAGAAATTGAACTATGAAAGTAATTTTATTAGCAGATGTGAAAACCCTTGGAAAAAAGGGTGAAATTGTAAATGCCAGCGATGCTTATGCAAGAAATGTTCTTTTTGCAAAAAAATTAGCAGTAGAAGCAACCAATAAAAATTTAAATGATTTAAAATTGCAGAATCAGCATCAGCAGAAGGTGGAAGAAGAGAATTTTGAAGCTGCAAAAGCTCTTGCAAAGCAGTTAGAGGACTTAAAGGTAGAAGTAAAGATTAAAACCGGCGAAGGTGGAAAAACCTTTGGTTCTGTTTCTACAAAAGAAATTGCAGCAGCAGCAAAATCTCAGTTGAAATTAGATTTAGATAAAAAGAAAATGCAGTTAGACGAACCAATCAGAAGCCTCGGAACTCATGAAGTTCCAATTCGTCTGCATACAAAGGTTACAGGTACATTAAGAGTACATGTCAGCGGAGAATAATTCGCAAAGGAGAAAATCTATATGGAAGAAGCTCTTATCAAAAGAATTATGCCAAACAGCTTAGAAGCAGAGCAATCCGTTATAGGTTCCATGATTATGGACAAGGAAGCCATTGTTGTAGCCATGGAAATGCTGTTGCAGGAGGATTTTTATCATCAACAGTATGGGTTATTGTTTCAGGCAATGGTAGAATTATATAATGCCGGTCAGCCGGTGGATTTAGTTACCTTGCAGGACAAGCTAAAAGCCATGAATGCGCCGGCAGAGGTCAGCAGCTTAGAGTTTGTAAGAGATTTAATTACAGCAGTGCCTACTTCAGCCAATGTTAAATCCTATGCACAGATTGTAAAGGACAAATCTGTGCTTCGTCGATTGATAAAGGTAACTGAGGAAATTCAAAATCAATGTTATACAGGTCAGGGTGAATTAGAGGATATCTTAGCAGATACGGAAAAAAATATATTTAACCTGTTACAGAATCGTGGCGGCGGAGACTATGTGCCAATCAAGGATGTAGTATTAAATGCATTAGAAAAGATTGAAAAAGCATCCAAGACACAGGGAAATGTGACCGGAATTCCTACAGGCTTTATTGACCTAGATTACAGAATGGCAGGATTACAGCCATCTGATTTTATTTTGGTGGCTGCGCGACCATCTATGGGAAAGACAGCCTTTGTTTTAAATATTGCCCAGTATGTTGCTTTTCATGAAAATATGTCTACTGCTATATTTAGTCTGGAAATGTCCAAGGAGCAGTTAGTAAACCGACTGTTTTCCTTAGAATCCAGAGTAGATGCACAAAAGCTTCGTTCCGGTAACCTAAGTGATGCGGAATGGGAAATGTTGATTGAAGGTGCCGGGGTAATCGGAAAATCCCATCTTTTGATTGATGATACGCCGGGTATTTCTATTTCTGAATTGCGAAGTAAATGCCGAAAGTTTAAGCTAGAGCATGATTTGAAGCTGATTATTATTGACTATTTACAGTTGATGTCCGGAAGTGGAAAAAGTGACTCCAGACAGCAGGAAATTTCTGATATATCCCGTTCATTAAAGGGGCTTGCAAGAGAGTTAAATGTTCCGGTTATCGCTTTGTCTCAGCTAAGCCGAGCTGTAGAACAAAGACCGGATCATAGACCGATGTTGTCGGATTTGCGAGAATCCGGTGCTATCGAGCAGGATGCCGATGTTGTAATGTTTATTTACCGTGATGATTACTACAATAAAGATACAGAAATAAAAGGTGTGGCAGAGATTATTATAGCAAAGCAAAGAAACGGCCCGATTGGAACCGTCAATTTAGTATGGATGCCGCAATACACAAAATTTGCCAATATGGACATGAAAAAATAGCCGATTTTTGTCGTCGAAATTCCACGACTAAAATTCGTTGCGAATTGGTCTTTTCTCTTCTATAATGCATATAGAAGAAGGAAGGAGGCAGTTCATTTGGACAAGCTACGCTATATGATTTCAGATGCGGCAAGTCTCGTGAATGTAGAGGCACATGTATTGCGCTACTGGGAAGAAGAACTTGAACTTGATATTCCACGAAACGAGATGGGGCATCGCTATTATACGAAAGAGAACATACAGCAATTCCTAAAGATAAAGGAATTAAAAGAGCAGGGCTATCAGCTAAAAGCAATTAAGATGGTGGTTCATCATGGAAAAAATCCGGAAGAGGCAGTACAGATGTTGGAATCAGCAACGGATAGATATTCCATGACACAAACAGTTACGAAAACTGTAAAAGCAGAATCCTCAGATTTCCTTTCCGCAGAGGATAAGATGCAGCAGTTCCGTCAATTAATGACAGGTATTGTAAAAGAGGCATTGGAAGAGAATAATCGTGCACTTGGCAAAGAAGTAGGTGAAAGTGTAGGTGACAGAGTTCTCAAGGAAATGAATTATCTTATGCGGGAGCAGGAAGAGCAGGAGGAAGAACGCTATCGTAAATTAGATGCGGCGATTCGGGAGTTACATACCAAGCACAGCAGGAAAGCGAAGGTGAAGAAAGAAAAAAAGGTGAAAGAATCACGCGGATTATTTGGAAAGAGAGAAGTGACAGTGTAGTAAAGTAAGGAGCTTACAGATGTGATCTGTAGGCTCTTTTTAAATAAATGACTGAAAAAAGTGCCCACTTACGAGAAAAAAAGACCGTTTGCGCAAAAGCTATTTACTTTTAAGAAAATTGGATTATGCTAAATCTTGTCCGGATAATACAAAAGAGTATATATACGGAAAGGATAAAGCGTGTTACGCAATATAATATTAATTTTATTAGGATTATAAGTTGTTGAAGTGTGAAAGAGACAACACCTTTCCTACAAACAAAATTTTTGATATAATAATTTATTAATCAATTTTTTTATTATGGGGAGGAATAGTGTTGATTTGTACAGAACTTTTGTTGGATATGCTTCATTGGCTGAAGTTTATTGTATTGTGTGAGTTTTTCTTTTCTTTTTCAAAAAAAATAATATAAAAAATAGTGTTTTCTCAGGAATGATAGCTATGATGGCATCATTAATTGTACTTTTTATGCCAGTAACAATTATTTCATTATGGATACATGTTTTTGCAGTTTGGATAGTGTTTATATTAAATTATAACGAACAGGCAAAAAAATTGTTACTCGCAGGTATATGGTCAATGTTTATGATTTCATTACTAGATACAATGGCATATACTTTATTTGATGCATTTATTAATACAAAAGAGATACTAGAAAATTTTATGGCAAATTTTGGTACACAGGTATTTACTTTATGTTTTCTTTGGATTGTGGGAAAAGTTTTAAAGAGAATGGGAAAAGGAAGATTAAAAAATATTGGAATACCATATATGTTGCTTTTTACAGGACTTGTTACGGCGGATACTTATGTATTGACAGTTCTTGGAAGTTATATAATAAATACGGTTCGATTTGAAAAAGAATACAGTTTACGAATTACTTATATTATCGTAGTTCTCGGCATGTTTTTCCAGATTATGCTGGTATTCCTGCTCGTTGTGTCCAGAAACGATTATAGAGAAAAAGAAAAGCTAGCACAAAAGTATTTAGAGAATCAGGTAGAGCATTACAGATATTTGGAACAGAGAGAATTAGAGACAAAGAGATTTCGACATGACCTTCGTAGCCATATGTTTGCGTTACAGTCTTATATGCAGAAAAAACAGTATGGAGAGATGGAAGAACATCTAACGCAGATGTATGGTACCATGGAGGCATTTGAGAAGAAGATTAGCGTAAATAATAATATAGTAGATGCTATATTGAATAAATATGATGCGGAATGTAAAAGACAGGGAATAGAATTTGTTGTAAAAGGGCATTTTCCGGTGAATTGTGATGTGTCGGTTTATGATTTATGTACAATTTTTTCTAATTTGCTGAGCAATGCAGTAGAAGCCGTATGCAAAATAGAAAAGCGTCAAATATTGTTAGATGTTCGTTATACTGATGATGAATTGTTATTTTACATAGAAAATGATTATGAAGGAACAATAACTATTGACAATGATAGAATACTTACGAAAAAAGAGAATCCAGATTGTCATGGTATGGGGTTAGACAATGTGAAAGCCTGTATAAAGCGAAATCGAGGTTATATCTATATAGAAACGGTGGATCAGAAATTTATTGTAAAAATAAGATTAAGGCATACAGGAGATGAAAATGAAAATAGCAATAGTGGATGATGAAGAAAATTGGAGAAGAAATATTTATAAGAAACTAAAGACATATTTTCAGAATGCAGATATCGAGATGTTTTCATCTGGGGATGTTTTTATAGAAAAACAGGAAGTATATGATATTGTACTGTTAGATATCAAGATGGAAGGAAGAGATGGATTTGAAACCGCTAGAGAATATGCCCTATACGGTGAAGATAGTGTTGTTATAATTTTGACCACACATTCTGAACTGGTAAAGAGAGGTTATGAAGTGAGTGCTTTCCGATACTTAGACAAGGTGAATCTGGATGAAGAATTACCAGAAGCTGTTGCAGCTGTGAAAAAACTGTTTGCGAAGAATAAGACGGTATATATTCCAATTGTCAATGAAGGTGAGAAAGTATTTGAGCTGAAAGAAATCGTATATGCTGAAACAGAAAAAAGAAATATTCGTATTTATACAGTGAAAAGAGATTTTCTTAGTAACATAGGTATGACAGAATTGGAAAAATTATTAGGAAATGCGTTTTTCCGTTGTCATAGATCCTATATTGTAAATCTGGATATGATAAAGCAAATTAACCGTATAGATGTTACATTGAGAACTGGAAAAAATATCATGGTTAGTAAAAGAAAGCTAACCGATTTAAAAAAGAGGTATCTGAATTGGAGATTTGAATATGCGAATGCATAAAATTGTAGCCACAGGAGATGTCTTAAAGAAGCAATCCTGTGGTATTTTTTGTGTAAAAAGCGACTATTCATGCGAAAAAATGCCCGTTTGTGCAAATGCTATTGAAAAATAGAAGGAAAAAAGTAAAAGATAAAGTGACTTTGCTAAAGTAAAAAACTAAAGAGAAAAAGGAGAAAGAGCAATGAGGAAAAAGCAATTTATAGCTGCCTGTATGGCAATGGTGATGGGAATTTCATCTGTAACAATGCCAACGGCAGTAAGGGCAGAAGAATCAACACAAGAGTATGTGGTAATGACAGAAGATAAGATTACCTATGAAGAAGTGTTGGAAGTATATGATGATAAGATAGTAACTGAGGAAGAAATAGTAGGAGAAGAAGCCCAGACACAGGAATTTTTAGAAGAAGCAAATATGACAGTCTTAGAACTTACAGAGACAGAAGTCATGAGGTTAGAAAAGGATAAGGATATTCTGTTTGTAGAAGAAGATATATTATTTGAAGGATCCTTTGTAGAAGTGGAACCGGACTATATCGAGGATAAAGATGAAGTGTTTGATGCATCTGGTGAACAGTGGAATCTGAAAGCTATTCATTGGAATGCAGAGCAGGTTGGTGGAGAAACCATGAGTGTAGCATTACTAGATAGCGGTGTTATGTGGCATGATGATATAGATGTGGCGGCAGATATTCGTCTGGTACCGGGAGATGAAGATATCAGTGATATGTATATGGATCCTATGGGACATGGAACAGGAATTGCAAGTATTATTGCCGGAAAGATTAATGGAGAGGGAATTAATGGAATTAATCCAAATACAGAGATTTATTCCATTCAAATATTAAATGATAGCAATCAGAGTAGTCTTAGTCGTGTGGTTAGTGGGATTTATCGTGCAATTGAAGAAGACTGTAAGATTATTAATATGAGCTTTGGCACAACTGTCTATTCTGATATTTTATACAAAGCAGTATGCGATGCCTATGATGCAGGTATTCTCATGATTGCAGCAGCAGGGAACCATCCGGGAGTAGTAGAATATCCGGCGGCATTTCCTGAAGTAATGGCTGTTGGTGCTACGACAGCAGAAGGAATATGGATGAAAGGAACTGCAAATGGGGAGGAGATAGAGATCTTAGCACCGGGAGATCAGATTATTACAGATGGACCATGGGATGGTGTGTATGTAAATGCAGGAACCAGTCTGTCTTCGGCACAGGTGACGGGAGCGGCATCATTATTGTGGTCAAAAAACAGTGAAAAACCTGCAGATTATATTCGGAAATTGTTAGTTAGTACAGCGCAGACTATTGAAGGTACAAAAATGTCGGCGGGAGTATTGGATATTGAAAATGCCATAAAAGAAATGTATAATTATGCAGAAAGCTATGAAAAAAATCCAATTGTACATACAGAGTATCGGAATGTAACAGAGGATGCAGAGATATTCGAGACGGAAGGATTGGTAAACGGAAGTTATGGTAACACTGCGCATGAAAAAATTGTAGACTATGCGAAGGATACAGCTAGTGTAAATTTATCAGATGGAAGTATTTATATTACCATTATGAAATTGGCTGCAAAGCAGGCAGATCAGAAAGATGCAGAAGCATTACGAGACAAAAAGACTGTTGATGAAGCTAGCGCAGAGGCATTGAAGGCTTTGAAAAATTCAAATGCACTAGAAGATGTTACTATGAAAAGTAACAGTGAACTGAAACTGGTAAAAGCAGTAAAAAGATTTCCTGAATCATATGGATATAAAAAGAAATATTATTATGTGTTGGGGTTAATTACTCATTTAATAGGAGATGTTTATGCACATCAGTCTATGGTGCCGGAAAGTAAAATTAGTGCACTGAATTCTACATGGTTTAAAGAGGCAGACAGTGCATGTGCAGTATGTAATAGTGATAAAACAATAAAAAAATATGCAGCAGATAGTAAGAAATATTGTGACAATATCTGTAGACATCGAAAAGCATATAAACGAGCAATAAAATTGGATGTGATGGCGACAAGTGACCTAAAACAATTTGTGAAAAAAACGAAACAGGAAGATGTAAATAAGAAATACATTGATAGTACAGAATTTATGAACGAACGATTCCAAAAAGCAAAAAAAGTAAGCAGAAAGATATTAAATCGTTTTCATATGGAATATGGATTTCATGCAGTGAAAATTTATATTACGAGTGATACCAAGTATAATGTGCGACTTAATGGATTGAAAAAATTTATGGCTGATATTGGATGCAAGACAGACTTGAGTGAGTTTGGTGATTACAACTGGAATAATTATTCCACTCCCAACAGAGTATAAAAGGAAAAGAGTGAAAAAAATATGAAGAAAAAAATATTAACTCTATTATTGGTAATTTCATTAATATTGTCGGCAAAAAGTATGTTAGTGCAGGCAGAGACTAATGTAAAAATGGATACAAAAAGACTTGGAATTAGTGCGTCGATAGATAGTGGAGATTTTTCGTATTATGTGAAAGATGATGGAACATTAGAGATTTCTTCTTATAAAGGAAAAGGGGGGCAAGTAGTTGTTCCTGCGCAGTTAGACGGAAAATATGTAACAAAAATTGGAGATCAGGCATTTGAAAGAGAAGATATAGAATCTGTTATCATATCAGAAGGTATTACAGAAATTGGAAATAGCGCATTTTATTTATGTATGAAGTTAAAAAGTGTAACATTACCGGAAAGTTTAGAGAGTATAGATAGTTGGGCATTTAGTTCATGTACTAGTTTAGAGACTATAAACATACCAAAAAAAATAACAGCTATTAAGGAGAAAACATTTAATGGTTGTAAGAATTTAAAGAAGATAGAACTGCCGGAGGGGCTTAAAAGCATTGAATCAGCGGCTTTTGAATATTGCCGGAGTTTGGTAGAGATTACATTACTGGATGGTGTAACTAAAATCGAGGATTTTGCATTTAGATGCTGTGATAGTTTAAGTAGTATTAGCATACCGACAAGCGTGAAAGAGATTGGGACATATGCATTTGACAGTTGTAAGATGTTGACAGATATTTCTGTGGATACAGATAATGGGACATATGCATCACAGAATGGGATTCTATATAGTAAAGATATGACACAGTTATTACTGTATCCTTATGGTAAGGAAGGGAGTTTTACGGTACCGGATAGTGTGACAGTAATTGGTTCTGCTGCTTTTGCTAATTGTGAAAACTTACATAATATTATTTTACAGGAAGGATTACAGAAAATTGAAGAATCTGCTTTTCAAGAATGTATACATTTACAAACTATTAAAATACCAGATACAGTAACAAAGATAGACAGTAACGCTTTTGATTATTGTATAAATTTAAAAGAGATTGATCTGTCCAAAAATATATCTGTTTTGCGTAAGAGTATTTTTTCTGAGTGTTATGCTCTGGAAAAGGTAACTATTCCAGATGGAGTGACGGTTATTGAAGATAGTGCATTTTATGCATGTGAAAATTTAGAGACACTTATTATTCCGAAAAGTGTTACAACTATTGGCAGATGGATTTTTACTGGTTGTGACAACTTAAGGGATGTGTATTATACTGGAAGTAAAAAAGCATGGAAGAAAATTAGTACCGGAAGAAAAAATGATATTTTAAAAGATGCATTCATACATTACAATTCCAAAGTAATTGCAGAGGCAAAAAATGCAGTTTATAATGGAAAAGCTAGAAAGCCAAAGATAACGGTAACAGATTTTGACGGAAATCTCATAGAACCGTCCGAATATACCGTAAAATATACGAATAATAAAAACACAGGTATGGCAACAGCTACTATTACTGGACCGAATACCGGAACGCAGACAGTATATTTTGAGATTCAGCCAAAGGGTACAAAACTTACAAGAATAAAGGCGGTTAAGAAAGGGATTACAGCCAATTGGAAAGTCCAGAAGAATCAGATAACTGGATATGAACTGGCATATTCTACTGCAAGGGATGATTCTAAATTTAATAAATTTGTCACAGTGAAAGGTACTACAAAGAAAAAGATTACAGTAAAGAAGCTGAAAAGTAAAAAGACTTATTATGTGCGTATTCGTACCTACAAGCAGATTAAAATAAATGGCAAGAGGATGAAGATATACTCTGCATGGTCTGATGCAAAATCTGTGAGAACACTTCCATAAACGAAATTGATATAAGGAGTATACTATGTTAATCAGAAGAGCAAAAGAAAAAGATATAGAAAAAATGCATCAATTATTGCTACAGGTGGCGATGGTACATCATATAGGAAGACCAGACATTTTTAAAGCTAATGCAACTAAATACACAAATGAGGAACTACAGGTGTTAATTAGAGATGACACAAAGCCTATATTTGTAGGTGTAGATGAAAAAGACGAGGTATTAGGCTACGCATTTTGCATTTTTCAGCAGCACATAAAAGACAATGTTTTGACAGATATCAAGACACTCTATATCGATGATTTGTGTGTAGATGAAAATATCCGAGGACAGCATATCGGAAGACAGCTATATGAATTTGTATTAAATTTTGCAAAGGAAGAGGGCTGCTATAATGTAACCTTAAATGTATGGGATAAAAATGAAAATGCGAAGAAATTCTACGAATCCTGCGGACTTATGCCTCAGAAAATCGGAATGGAAAAAATATTATAAAAGTAAAAAATGCTGCTACACTTTCGTGTAACAGCATTTTTAATTCGTATTTTACTTTAGCAATTAGCCCTGCTCGATTGCTCCTGTAGGACAGGCACCAGCACAAGTACCGCAATCTACACATGCACTTGCATCGATTTCGTATTTTCCGTCACCAGCAGAGATAGCTCCTACTGGACATTCGCCTTCGCAAGTTCCGCAGCTAACGCATCCGTCTGTAATAACATATGCCATTGGTAATTCCTCCTTATGTAATTGAATATTAGCTATTTCGTTTAGCTTAGAAATATTTTAATACAAAAGAATTATGAATACAAGTACTCAGCAAGTATTTTTAAAAGAACATAAGCGAAAGGATTGCATAAAAGAAGGAAACGGTATATAATAACCAAGTCAGCTACTATGAATAGTGGCAAAAAAGGAAAAAATAGGAGGTATACAGATGACACAGGTAACAAAATCTACAATGATTGGAGAATTACTTAAAATTGATGAAAACATCGCACCAATTCTTTTAAATATAGGAATGCACTGCCTTGGATGCCCATCCTCCCAGATGGAAACCATCGAAGAAGCAGCTATGGTTCATGGAATTGAGCCAGATGCATTAGTAGATGAAATCAATGCATTTTTAGCAAAAGATCTTGCATAATAAAAAGTATGAAAAATAAAAGTTCCGTATTCTTTAGATAACCTGAGAATACGGAACTTTTTAATTTGATAGAAAACTAAAATTGTGCAAAGGTCTGTAATGCGCGTTTCTTGCACAAAATAGTATAATGCTCTGCAAAAAATGCTTCTGTTGCCGGAGTAACAGGTTCTTGATTGGCATATTCGGAAAGAATATTGCAAACCTTGTTGAAAACCTCCGGTGAAAGATTGTTCTTTTGTAATACCAGATGATAACGGGAGGCATTTGGTTCTTTATACAGGGTGTTCTCACCATCAAAGAAACCGTCCAAAATCCGAGCAAGTCTTGTAATATCCATCAAATTGCGGAATAAGAAAATTCTGGTAAGGTTTGCCGGGATAATGACATCTTCCTTAGAGGATTTTGTCTTTGGTGAAGTATGTTCTACCGTATCCTTTAAAGGTACAAAATCCTTTTGGTCAGAAATAGAATCTGTAATGGATTTTTCTTCGGATATTTTGCGGAAAAGACTGAGAATATCGTCTGCGCCTTCTGCAATAATATCCTGATTGTCATCGGAATATTCGTCAAAATCATCCGGTGCATCAGAAAATTTGCTGAAACGGGTATCTAATTCATCCGGATATTCTACCTTTGTAATAATCAGAATAATGGATTCGTGAGAAATAGGAATTGCTTCAATCACCAGAGGAATATCCTCAGCCTCAAATCCAAACTCATAATTTGCCTGCTGCATCATATCATGGAAGAGCTCTCTGGCTTTTTCGGTGCCATAAGCAAGCTCGCTTAATTTTAAATGTCTGTTAGCCAAATCCTGTCTAGTCAGTGTACAACGGATCTGATTGTCGTTTACTTTTTCAATTTTCATTTCATCACTTCCTTATCTCGAAAACATGGTAAACCAATATGCCCTATTATAAACAAATGCCCGTAGGATGTAAAGTATGCATGTGTATTAAAAAAATATAAACTCTCTAAAAAAAACGGAAAAACGGTTGAAATATAAAGATGTATATGCTATAACCAAACATAAGAGATGCTTTTTCCAAAATATGGGAAGGAGCGAAAAGTCATTCATGAAATACTCTGGTTTGGCCGATACAGAGTTCTGTCTGAAATCGGACAGGGCGCAGGAAGTACAACTTATCTGGTCAGACATCAAAGGTTAGGAGAATACCGCGCGGTTAAACGCATATCTAAGCAAGCGGAGTTCGCCTGGCAGATTCGGGAGGCTGATATCCTGAATCATCTGAAGCATCCACAGATTCCCACTGTATATGATATAGAAGAAGACGACGAATATTACTATATTGTAGAGGAATATGCTGAGGGTGAATCCTTAGAAGCAGTCATGCTTCAATCATCATTTATTACCCTGGATTTTATTTATCATACCATAGCAGAAGTGGCAGACATTCTGGAGTATTTACACCGGATAAAGCCCAAACCCTTAATTTATCAGGACTTAAAAGCGGAACATGTAATTATTGGGAAAGGCGGCGTTAAGCTGATAGATTTTGGTATAGCTTCTTTTTTGGATGAAACAGGGGAAAAGTTTCAAAATTTTGGGACACCGGAGTTTTGTGCTCCAGAAAAATCCCGTTATGGAAAAATCAGTTTGCAGACAGATATTTACAGCTTGGGAAAGCTGTTAGAAAAGCTGATTTTGTCTTCAGCGGATGAGAAATCCCAAGGTCTAATGCATATTGCAGATAAGGCAACAAGGGCAGAGGAAGCAGAGCGCTACTTAACAATTGCCCAGTTTAAGTCGGCACTTATACAGCAAATGCAATTCAGTGAAAATCCAGTTTATCAAAAGCATCTCTTAAGAAAAATCATTGTAGCAGGCAGTCAGCCCCGTGTAGGAGCTACGCATTTTGCCATATCTTTAACGACATATCTAAACCAGCAGAAGGTCAAGACGGTATATCAGGAAAAAACCCCTTATAAAACAATGCAAAAGCTGATTCAAAGTGGTGGATTTGCAGAAGAAGATGGATTGTACCGCAGAGGAAATTTTGTGGGGATACCAAAGTATGGAGAAGGTGTAAGTGTGCAATTACCCATAGATGCTATCGAGGTCTTAGACTATGGAAGAGATATTGCGCAGGCAGCTTTGGTAAAAGCAGATATGTTTGTATTAGTATTAGGCAGCCGTAAATGGGAACAAGACGAGTCATATCTTGCGTATGAAAAAGTAAAAGGCAGTGAAAATCTGGTGTTGGTCTGTAATTATGGAGATAGCAGATTGGCAAAGCGGTATGCAGCAGACTGGAAGGAAAGGGTATATTGTTTTCCTCTGGATGCAGAGCCTTTTTGCCTGACGAAAGAAAAAGAACGGCTGTTTGGCGGAATGCTTGCAAAGAGGAAAGGAGGCAGAGAAAACAATCCGTTTAAGAGTCATTGGAATCGCCGGAAGTATCCGGGGAAGCGGCGTGACACATTTAGCAGTCGCATTGGCAAATTATACGACCAGCGGCTTAGGTGAAAAAACCGCCTGTGTGGAAATTGGAGGGCATGGGCAGCTTTCTCAGTGGAAAAAAGCTGAAAAAGATGGTTATTTTACAGATCAGGGAGTCTTTTATTATCCGGATTATAGCAAAGAGAGAATACCTGTCCTTTTAAACATGGACTATGAGAGAATTATTCTGGATTTTGGAGATGCCTATCTAAGCTGTCGGGAAGAAATTATGCGATGTGACAGAAAAATATTCCTGTTGAATTTGAATCCCTGGCAGACATTTGCTGCCAGATATCTGTTACGAATGGTACAAACAGAATTATGGGGAAACATGCAGCCTGTATATGGAGCTGTAAATGCATCCCACAAAGTAAAAAAGGCGGTGGAAAAAGAGTTTCAGATTAAAGTCGAAGAGATACCCATAGTACAGGATGCCTGTTGCATACAGGGAAAGTATTTTTCGGTCTTTCATCTGCTTTTAGGAAATACCGCAGTAACAAGAAAAAAGAAATTGCGAATACCCAATAGAAGGAAGATATAGTTTCTCACAAATAAAATTGTACATCTAAGTGGGGATAAGCAAGGGAGTACTATATGAATAATGAGCGTAAAATGCAGTTATTCGTAGAACTGCAGCAGATTGAGCAAAGGGGAATTGCGTTGTGGTTAGAAGGTTTGCCAAGCAGTTCTTTGGGCATTACAGATGCCATCTTTGTAAATGAAGATATCGCATATATGCGGGATTATATTTATGATGAGGGGGTGTTAAAAGAACTTAGATTTAACAAGGTCTATCATGACTAAAAATGTAACCGTAAACCACGGGATTATGTGTGAAGCATTCTGATTGGGTTCCTCAATGCCGAATGAGAATGTATGATATTAGATAAAGAGACAAAAAAGAAGATGCATTCCGTTTGGGGTGCATCTTTTGTTTATTAAGGTTTTATAAAATTCTTTGAATATAGGTTTTGGTATGCTATAATGTGCACAAGTGGGCTATTTTACAAAAGGAGGAAGGCAAAATGGAGAGAAAGAAAATGCTGCAGTCGGCAATCTTAGCCATAGCAGTAATTGTGATCATCGTTTTAGTCGTTGTAATCGGAAAGGTCGTAGAAAAATACACACCGTCCGAAGAAATTATGGATTTGTATGAGTATTATGAGCTTAATGATACATCTAAGGCAGCAATTATATTGGATAATGAAAAGATTGAAACACAGGCGGTTGTAAAGGATGGAACCGTTTATATGGATATTACAGCAGTAAAAGAGATGTTTAATGATCGTTTTTACTGGGATACCAATGAAAATCTTTTGCTGTACACCACACCGACAGATGTCATTTCTGCGGCAGTTTCCGGTAAAGAGTATTTTGTAACAAAGGAAGCGCATGCAGAGGATTATGTGATTGTGTATGCAGATGCGGATACAGCCTATGTGGCGTTAGATTATGTAAAGAAATTCTCCAATATGGATTTTGTGTTTTATGAGGATCCTAATGTAGTAGTTGTGACAACAGATTTTTCGGATTATCAGACTGTACCGGTAGAAGAAGCTACACAGGTGCGCTATAGGGGCGGCATTAAAAGTCCGATTCTTGTAGAAGTAGCTGAGGCAGAGGTTCTAACCGTATTAGAAACCGGTGAAGACTGGGACAAGGTTGCTACAAAGGAAGGCGTAATCGGCTATGTGCAGAAAAAACGCTTGGGAAAAGTGGAAAAGCAAAGCCGTAAGCATACACCGATTCGAGAAGAGTTTTCCCATATTTTAAAAGATGAGAAGATCAACATGGCATGGCATCAGGTGACAACCACAGCGGCAAATAGTACAGTGACAGATGTGATTTCCAATACAAAGGGTTTAAATGTGGTTTCTCCGACATGGTTTTACTTAAATGACAATGATGGCGGACTTGTAAACCTTGCCAGCAAAGACTATGTGGAATATTGCCATAATCAGGGAATTGAAGTGTGGGCATTAGTCAGCAATTTAGAAAATGAAGATGTGGATACGACAGAGGTTTTAAGTCATACATCCAAGCGAAGCAATGTGGTAAATCAGTTGATTGCGGCAGCGATTGAATATAACTTAGACGGAATTAATGTAGATTTTGAAGCTTTGAATACAGAAGCAAAAGAAGGCTATATCCAGTTTATTCGTGAATTGTCCTTAAAATGTGAAAACAATGGTATTATTCTATCCGTAGACAACTATGTACCAACGGAGTATACGGCTTTTTATAACAGAAAAGAGCAGGCAAATTTTGCAGATTATATTATTATGATGGGTTATGATGAGCATTATGCGGGTTCTGATGAAGGCTCTGTGGCGTCCATAGGATTTGTTACTCAGGGTATCAAGGATACCTTAGAAGAGGTTCCGGCAGAACAGTTGATTTTGGCAGCTCCTTTGTATACAAGGATATGGGCATTAACACCAAAGGAAGGTGTTACCGGAGACAGCGTGGAATCTGCGTCTGAGGATTTCAAGGCATATGATGTAACCTCTGAGGCTGTTGGTATGCAGGAAGGCTGGAGAAGGGCATCTGTTAATGGCGCAGAACCGGTTTGGTCAGAAGAAGATGGTCAGTATTATGCAGAATATATCAACGACAGTGTTACCTACAAAATCTGGCTGGAAGATACGGAATCTATGGAGCTAAGGCTTCAGGCAGCAGCAGACAAGGGATTGGCAGGTGTATCCTTCTGGAAGCTGGGTTTTGAAGACAGCAGCTTTTGGGATACGGTAATTAAATATATGAACGAATAGGACAATATCCTTTTTCATAAAATAGGTTAAGAAGTTTTTTTGGGGTAAGTGATTGAAAAAGAAAATCGAACTGGGCATGACGATTATTCTGTTACTTGCAGCGGCGATTGTTTCCCGAAAGGAAGCCCTTGTGATAGCCGAAAGTAAAGAAGCAAAACCGGTCAATGAAAAGTGTATTGTTATCGATGCGGGGCATGGCGGTGATGATCCCGGTAAAATCGGTATCAATGGAAGTTTAGAAAAGGATATTAATCTCGTAATTGCCCACAAGCTGAAGGTCTTGTTGGAAAGTCAGGATTATGAAGTGATTATGACAAGAAGTGATAGTAAGGGACTGTATTCTGCCGGTGCGCAGAATAAAAAAGCCGAGGATATGCATAATCGTTGTGAAATTATTACAGAAGCTATGCCGATATTTACTGTCAGCATACATCAAAACAGTTATCCTGAAGAATATGTCAAGGGTGCGCAGGTATTTTATTACGGACAATCCAAAGAGGGAGAAGCCTTAGCAAAAAAAATCCAGACCAGTATGGTGACAAGATTAGATCCGGAAAATCATCGTGTAGAAAAAGCCAATGAAAGCTACTATTTGCTGAAAAAGACACCTACACCTACTGTAATTGTAGAATGTGGTTTTTTAAGCAACAGTGAAGAGGCAGAGCTTTTAAATACAGAAGAATATCAGGATAAAGTGGCATGGGCAATTATGATGGGAATCGTACAGCATTTAAGTGAAGGATGAAAAAGAGGATGAAATCACTGATAGATTTACACACGCATACCATAGCAAGCGGACATGCGTATAGTACATGGAATGAAAATGTGCAGGCAGCCAGAAAAAAGGGCTTAAAGGCAGTAGGCATGAGTGAGCATGCAAAAATGATGCCGGGAACCTGTGGTGACTTATATTTTTATAATTTCAAGGTATTGCCAAAGCAAATAGAAGATATGCAAATATACAATGGTATAGAGGCAAATATTTATGATTATAAGGGCAGTATTGATGTAGAAGAACCAATTCTTACAAAGGTGGATTATATTATTGCCAGTATGCATATTCCCTGTCTGCCAAAGGGTACTATCCGTCAGAATACAGAGACATTGCTTGGTGCTATGCGAAATCCCTATGTAAAAATTATTGGGCATCCGGATGATGCAAGATATCCGTTGGATTACGAAGAATTAACCGCAGCAGCAACTGCTGAAAAAGTGGCATTAGAGCTGAACAATTCTTCTTTGCATCCGCTTTCTGCCCGTGTAGATGGTGCAAAATGTATTCGAGAGCTTTTGGAAAAATGTATAGATAATCACACGATGATTATAATGGGAACAGACAGTCACTATTGTGAGCAAGTAGGAGATTTTGCTGAATCTTATAAGATATTAGAGGAATTACAGTTTCCGCAGGAACAGATTATCAATATGGATCTTTCCCGACTTTCCTATGTGTTAAATAAATAGGCGTAAACCACAGTGAAGAGCGAAAACTCTTCACTTTTTTTATACAGTATGGTATATTGTTGAATATGAGAACACAAATTTATAAAATAGAAAATACAACAGAAGATTTAGCAAAAATAAGAGAAGCAGCAGACATTATTCAAAGCGGCGGTTTGGTAGCTTTTCCTACAGAAACCGTGTATGGTCTCGGTGCGGATGCCTTGCAGCCGGAGGCTTCTAAAAGGATTTATGCTGCAAAGGGGCGTCCATCAGACAATCCTTTAATTGTGCATATTTCTAAATTTGAAGATCTTATTTATATTGCAAGAGAGGTTCCAAAGGAGGCAGAACAATTAGCAAAGGCTTTCTGGCCTGGACCATTGACCATGATTGTAAATAAGAATGAAAAAGTGCCTTATGAAACTACAGGCGGTATGGATACCGTAGCTGTTCGTATGCCGTCTCATCCGGTTGCATTAGAACTGATTCGCCAGAGTGGATGTCTGATTGCTGCACCAAGTGCAAATACCTCAGGACGACCAAGTCCTACCTTAGCAGAGCATGTGGCTGAAGATATGTCCGGCAGAATACCCATGATACTAGATGGCGGCGAGGTTGGAATCGGTATTGAATCCACCATTATTGATTTGACAGAAGAGATACCGATGATTTTGCGGCCCGGATATATTACAGAGGAAATGTTAGCAGAGGTTATCGGGCAGGTAAAGATGGATCCGGGTATTGTTGCCTCGGATTCCACACAAAAGCCCAAAGCGCCGGGAATGAAATACAGACATTATGCACCAAAAGCCAGCCTGATATTAGTGGATGGAGAGCAAAAGGCAGTCATGGATAAAATAAATGCACTGACAGATGAGATGCAGTTTCAAGGGAAAAAAGTTGGAATTATTGGAACTGATGAGACGATTGCATCCTATCATGGGGAGATAGTATTGAGTATGGGAGCAAGAGAAGATGAAGATGGAATAGCCAGACATCTGTATCGGATACTAAGAGAATTCGATGAAGCAGAAGTAGATGTGATTTATTCCGAAAGCTTTGCCACACCAAGGATTGGACAGGCAATTATGAATCGTCTGTTAAAAGCAGCAGGGCATCAGGTGCTGGTAGTGTAGGATAACAGGGGGCAACATGAAACCGTATAAAAGAATTGTTTTTGTCGCAAAGAGCGGAACCTGCAGAGAGCCTATGGCAGCAGAAATATTGCGGGATATTGATGTAAAAAAGGAAATGGAAGTACTTGCCAGAGGTCTGGTGGTATTATTTCCCGAACCATTAAATCAAAAAGCAGAAGCTGTTATGATTAGTAACGGACTGCCAACGGAAGGCTACATGTCTGCGCCTTTAACGGCAGCGGATATTACGGAGCATACACTGATACTGACGATGGAAGAAAATCAACGGCAAAAGGTATTAGAAATGTTTGATTTTGTAAATACTGAGGATGTACAGGTGTTGACAGATTTTACTGGGGATGAGTTAGAAATAGTAAATCCATATGGTGGTTCTTTACAGATGTATGGTCTTTGTTATGAAACTTTAGTTGCTACAATCAGAAAACTTGTCAATATTTTGAACGAAGGAGAATAAATATGTCAAAAGTAATTGTTATGGATCATCCGTTAATTCAGCATAAGATTGGCTGGATTCGCAGAATAGAAACCGGTTCTAAAGATTTTCGTACATTAGTAAGCGAAATCGCTATGCTGATGTGTTACGAATCTACCAGAAATTTAAAGCTGGCAGATGTAGAGATTGAAACACCAATCTGTAAGACAACCGTCAAAGAATTACAGGGTAAGAAATTGGCAATTGTACCAATTCTTCGTGCAGGACTGGGTATGGTAGATGGTATGTTGAATCTGATTCCGACAGCAAAGGTGGGTCATATCGGTTTATACCGTGATCCGGACACAAAAGAACCGGTAGAATACTATTGTAAATTACCGGCAGACTGTTCGGAAAGGGATGTATTTGTCGTAGATCCGATGCTTGCAACCGGCGGTTCTGCTGTAGCTGCCATTCAGATGCTGAAGGATAAAGGCGTTAAAAATATTCGTTTTATGTGCATTATTGCAGCACCGGAAGGGGTGAAAAAAATGCAGGAAGCACATCCGGATGTAGATGTATATATTGGAGCATTAGACGACTACTTAAACGAGCATTGCTACATTGTACCGGGACTTGGTGATGCAGGAGATCGAATTTTCGGTACTCGTTAGAAAACGGGCACATTTGGTTTGACGAAATTACAGGGGGTATTATGTATGAGTGATAAACGACAGGATTATATCAGTTGGGATGAATACTTTATGGGAGTAGCCATGCTTTCTGCCATGCGTTCAAAAGATCCGAATACACAGGTGGGCGCGTGTATAGTGAGCCAGGACAACAAGATACTTTCCATGGGGTATAACGGATTTCCTGCGGGATGTTCTGATGATGCTTTTCCATGGGCAAGAGAAGGAGAGCCGTTAGACAACAAATATTTGTATTCCACTCATAGTGAACTGAATGCGATTTTGAATTATCGGGGAGGCAGTTTAGAGGGGGCAAAAATCTATGTATCACTTTTCCCTTGTAACGAATGCGCAAAAGCGATTATTCAGTCAGGCATAAAAACGATTGTATATGACTGTGATAAGTATGCACATACAGCACCTGTAATAGCATCAAAGCGTATGTTAGATGCAGCGGGTGTAAGATATTATAAATATGAACATACCGGACGGGAATTACAATTAAATGTATAAATATAAAAAAGCAGGGCAGATATATTGTGAGAAAATTTTGCAGTATAGCTGCCCTGTTCATATTATTTTTCTATTATTATTCAAAAATGAGAATATATTCATTTTAACGAAAAAACGCCAAAATTTTATAGACAATTTAGTGTAAAATGGTATAATAAAATGAGGTGAATTATGAAATATAGAAAGAATGTCTATCAATCATTAGTTATGATTACACAATTTGGCATAAATATGGTAGTCCCTATTTTTATGTGTACATTAGCAGGTGTATGGATTGGGGAAAAATGGAACATACCTATAATAGTTCTTCCTTTATTTATTCTTGGTGCATTAGCAGGATTTCGGAATGTGTATATCATGGCAAAGAAAATTTTTGAACAGGAAAGTGACAGAGATACAAAATATGTTAAAAAGACTAAATAAAGTACTGCCGGAATTGATTTTGGGAATACTACTCTGTGGGATTCTTTTACAGCTTACCGGAATTTGGCTTGTAAAGGACAAAATTTTGTATACAAGCGGACTCTGGATTGGAATTTTGACAGCTATGGGAATGGCAGTACACATGGCGATAGTCATTGAAGATGCAGTCAGCATGGCAAGCAGCAGTGCAAAGCTTATTGCCATGTCCTTACTTAGGTATATTGTGGTTGTGGTGATTTTTGTGGTGATGATGTATTTTCAGCTTGGAAATCCCATAGCAGCATTTGCAGGCGTCATGAGCTTAAAAGTGGCAGCTTATTTGCAGCCGTTTTTGCATAAATTTATCTGTAAAAAAAGGGGGAGAGAGGAGGATTCCTAAAGAAACGAATTATAAAAAAGTATAAGGAGGTGAAAGCGTGAATAATGCGATTTTGCTGGCTTCCGGCACAGATATTGATATTATGGTGCATGGTCTGATTCCTTATGAAGTATTTGGACAGACCTGTTGGATTACCACCACCCATGTGTGTGTATTGATTGTCATGATTATTTTAATTGGCTTTTTTATAGCCGCAAATCGGAAAATCAAACACGCCAAGGAAGTTCCGGATGGATTCCAGAATGTGGTAGAGCTAATCGTGGAAATGTTAGATAATATGGTAAAAGGTGTTATGGGTATCAATTCTGCGAAGTTTGCTAACTACATCAGTACGATTTTTATCTTTATTCTGATGAGCAATATCTCTGGTATTTTTGGACTGCGGCCGCCAACCGCAGATTATGGTGTGACATTTGCATTGGGTGTTATGACATTTTGTATCATTCAGTTCAACAAATTTAAGCACCAAAAAGTTAAAGGTGTGCTGCAGGGGTTATGTGATCCATGGCCAATCTGGGCACCAATTAACATTATCAGTGAGGTTGCTGTGCCGATTTCCCTGTCATTGCGTTTGTTTGCAAACATTTTGTCGGGAACTATTATTATGGCACTTATATATGCTTTGTTAGGCTGGATAGCAACCTTCTGGCCGGCAGTACTGCATGTATACTTTGATTTGTTCTCAGGAGCAATTCAGACTTATGTATTCTGTATGTTGACAATGACATACATCAATCAGGCATGTGAAGAGTAATTTATCATTAATTTTACAGGAGGAATTTTATTATGAATATTTCAGGACAGGATTTAATTTTAGCGTGTTCAGCAATTGGTGCAGGTCTTGCAGTTATCGCAGGTATCGGACCTGGTATCGGACAGGGTATTGCAGCAGGTTATGCAGCTAATGCAGTAGGTAGAAATCCGGGAGCAAAATCAGACATTACTTCCACTATGTTGTTAGGTCAGGCGGTAGCAGAAACCACCGGTCTTTATGGTTTGCTTGTAGCTATCCTCTTACTTTTCGTAAAACCATTATTATGGTAATCAGACAAATCAAATTTACGGAAAGGAGGGTGAACTTCTAAGCTATGGATAGATTGTTTGGACTTGATATGCAGCTTCTGATGGATGCTCTGCAGATGGCAGCTTCTGTATTTATATTATTTTTACTGGCAAGTTATCTGTTGTTCAATCCGGTGCGTAAACTGTTAAAAGACAGACAGGATGGGATTCAAAACAGTATTGATACCGCATTAGCAGACAAAGCAAGCGCCGCAGAATTAAAGGCTCTTTATGATGAAAAGCTCAAAAAAGTGGATAAAGAGGTAGAGCAGATTTTAAGCGAAGCCCGTCAGAAAGCGATGAAAAATGAAGCCCGCATTATTGACGAAGCCAAAGAAGAAGCTGCCCGCATTATTCAGAGGGCAAATGAAGAAGCCCTGTTAGAAAAGAAACGCGTTATGGATGAAGCAAAACAGGAAATGATTTCCATTGCATCCTTAATGGCAGAAAAAGTTGTAGCAGCTTCTATCAATACACAGATTCAGGATACGCTTGTAGAAGAAACATTAAAAGAAATGGGTGATTCGACATGGCAAAGCTAGTATCAAAGACATATGGTGATGCATTATTTGATATTGCAGCAGAAGAAAACCGCATGGATGAGTTTTTTGAAGAGGCGGCAGGTGTTTTGACCGTATTAAAGGAAAATGCTGAGCTATCAAAATTAATGAATCATCCGAAAATTGTAAAAGAAGAAAAAATTCAAATCATAGAAAACATTTTCAAAGGAAAAATATGTGACGAAATCGTAGGTCTGCTTCGTATGATTGTAGATAAGGGAAGATTCGGTGAATTAGAAGCCGTTTTGGAATATTTTATTGAACGGGTAAAAGAATCTAAAAATATCGGAACAGCTTTTGTGACTACACCAATGGCATTATCAGAAGTACAGAAAAAGCAGATTGTGGACAAGCTGATTGCCACTACAAAATATGTGGAATTTGAAATGCATTATGATATTGATGCCGCTTTGATTGGCGGTATGGTGATTCGGATTGGAGATCGGGTTGTAGACAGCAGTGTAAAGACAAAACTCTATGATTTATCCAGAGAATTATCCAAAATACAGTTGAAAGTAGGTGAATGCGCTCCATGAATTTAAGACCAGAAGAAATCAGTTCTGTGATTAAAGAGCAGATTAAAAGATATGCAGCGCAGCTTCAGGTAGCAGATGTGGGAACCGTTATTCAGGTGGCGGATGGAATTGCCCGTATTCATGGACTGGAGAATGCAATGCAGGGTGAGCTTCTTGAATTCCCTGGTGAAGTATATGGAATGGTATTAAACTTAGAGGAAGATAATGTTGGTGCGGTATTATTAGGTGATGCCAGAAGTATCAACGAAGGAGATACCGTAAAAACCACCGGTCGAGTAGTAGAAGTTCCGGTTGGTGATGCAATGTTAGGACGAGTAGTAAATGCATTGGGTCAGCCAATCGATGGAAAAGGACCAATTGAAACTGACAAATATCGTCAGATTGAGCGAGTAGCAAGCGGTGTTATTTCCAGAAAATCTGTAGATACACCTTTACAGACAGGTATTAAGGCGATTGATGCCATGGTACCTATCGGAAGAGGACAGCGAGAGCTGATTATCGGAGATAAACAGACAGGTAAAACAGCGATTGCTATTGATACCATTATTAACCAGAAGGGCAAAGATGTAAAATGTATCTATGTAGCAATCGGTCAGAAAGCTTCTACCGTAGCTGCCCTTGTAAAAACATTAGAAGAAGCAGGTGCTATGGCATATACCACAGTAGTAGCCTCTACAGCAAGCGAATTAGCACCATTACAGTATATCGCACCATATTCCGGCTGCGCAATCGGTGAGGAATGGATGGAAAACGGACAGGATGTACTTGTTGTTTATGATGATTTAAGTAAGCATGCAACAGCATATCGTACACTTTCCTTGTTATTAAAGAGACCACCGGGACGAGAGGCTTATCCGGGGGATGTATTCTACTTACATTCCAGATTGTTAGAACGAGCAGCAAAATTAAATGACAGCTTAGGCGGAGGTTCTTTAACAGCACTTCCGATTATTGAAACACAGGCTGGCGATGTATCTGCGTATATTCCAACCAATGTAATTTCCATTACAGACGGTCAGATTTACTTAGAAACAGATATGTTCAACGCAGGTTTCCGTCCGGCTATCAATGCAGGTCTTTCTGTATCACGAGTTGGTGGTGCTGCACAGATTAAAGCGATTAAAAAGATTGCTGCACCAATCCGTGTGGAATTAGCGCAGTATCGTGAACTGGCTGCTTTCTCACAGTTTGGTTCTGAATTGGATGCGGATACCAAAGAGAAGTTAGCACAGGGTGAAAGAATTCGTGAAATCTTAAAACAGCCACAGTATAAACCGATGCCGGTTGAAAATCAGGTAGTTATCATTTATGCAGCAACCAAGAAATACTTACTTGACATTCCGGTAGAGGATATTCTTCGTTTTGAAGATGAGCTGTTTAATTATGTGGAAACTAAATATCCGGAAATCTTAGAGTCCATTCGTGAGACAAAAGAGATGACCGAGGACAATGAAAAAGCATTAATCAAAGCAATTGAGGAATGCAAAGCATCCTTTAAGTAGAACAGGTAAGGCGGTGAAATCCTATGGCCTCAATGAGGGACATTAAGCGAAGAAAAAGCAGCATACAAAGTACGCAGCAAATCACAAAAGCCATGAAGCTTGTTTCTACCGTAAAACTGCAAAAGGCAAAAAATCGTGCGGAAGAGACTAATCCATATTTTAACTATATGTATCAGACGGTATCTTCCATGCTTAAACGCTCCGGAAATATCAATCATCCTTACTTAAAGGAAGGAGAATCATCCAAAAAAGCCGTAGTAGTGATTACTTCTAACCGCGGTTTGGCAGGCGGATATAATTCTAATGTTGTAAAGCTGATAACAGAAAGCAATTTCAGCAAAGAAGAGTTGGATATTTACGCTGTAGGCAACAAAGGTCGTGAGGCATTAGACAGACGGGGGTATCATATTGAATCTGATGATTCAGCCGTTATTGAATCCCCTTGTTATGAGGATGCAGCGGCCATTTGTAACCGTGTGCTAAAGGCATATCAGGATGGAGAAATCGGTGAGATTTATCTGGCATACACGCATTTTAAAAATACCGTAAGTCATGAACCAAAGCTAATCAAATTACTTCCGGTAGAATTGGATGAAAGTGAGACAAAAGAGGACACAAATGTTCTGATGAACTATGAACCAAATGATGAAGAAGCTTTAGATATGATTATTCCGAAATATATCACAAGCTTATTCTATGGTGCGTTAGTAGAAGCGGTTGCCAGTGAAAACGGTGCCAGAATGCAGGCAATGGATTCTGCAACAAGTAATGCAGAAGAAATGATTAGTGATTTGTCACTGAAATACAATAGAGCCCGTCAGGGTTCCATTACACAGGAATTAACAGAAATTATCGCAGGTGCATCCGCCATCAGTTAAGGGGAGCATCCGCAGTTATTGCATAAATATAAGGAGTGATAGAAAAAGATGGCAGATAAAAATATAGGTAAAATCACTCAGATTATCGGTGCCGTTTTGGATATAAAATTTAC
Source organism: Lachnospiraceae bacterium (assembly GCA_017625255.1). Taxonomy (GTDB): domain Bacteria; phylum Bacillota; class Clostridia; order Lachnospirales; family Lachnospiraceae; genus Roseburia_B. The sequence goes on along the minus strand of JAGALK010000056.1, from coordinate 3,395 downwards.
CGAAGGCACTCTGCCGGAGATTAACGATGCTATCAATATTACCATGAAGGATGGTAAAAAACTGGTGGTAGAAGTATCTCAGCATTTGGGTGATGATACAGTAAGATGTATTGCCATGGGTCCAACGGACGGACTTGTTCGTGGAATGGACGCAGAAGCTACAGGAGCAGCTATTTCTGTTCCGGTTGGCGAAAATACTCTTGGACGAATGTTCAATGTCCTTGGTGATCCAATCGATGAAATTGATGCGCCGTCTGATGTAGAATACTGGCCAATCCACAGAAAAGCACCTAGCTTTGAAGAACAGGCGACATCTCAGGAAATGTTAGAAACAGGAATCAAGGTCGTTGACCTTCTTTGCCCATATCAGAAAGGTGGAAAAATCGGACTTTTTGGTGGTGCAGGTGTAGGAAAAACCGTATTGATTCAGGAATTGATTCATAATATTGCAACTGAGCATGGTGGATATTCCGTATTTACCGGTGTAGGCGAGAGAACTCGTGAAGGAAATGACCTTTATTACGAAATGAAAGAATCCGGTGTTATTGATAAGACTACTATGGTATTCGGACAGATGAACGAGCCGCCGGGAGCAAGAATGCGTGTAGGTCTGACAGGACTTACGATGGCAGAATATTTCCGTGATAAGGGTGGAAAAGATGTATTGCTGTTCATTGACAATATCTTCCGTTTCACACAGGCTGGTTCTGAGGTATCAGCGCTGTTAGGTCGTATGCCATCAGCGGTAGGTTATCAGCCGACCTTACAGACAGAAATGGGAGCTTTGCAGGAGCGAATCACATCTACTAAGAATGGTTCTATTACATCCGTTCAGGCAGTATATGTGCCAGCCGATGACTTAACTGACCCTGCTCCGGCGACAACCTTTGCGCATCTGGATGCGACCACTGTATTAGAAAGATCCATTGCAGAGTTGGGTATTTATCCGGCAGTAGATCCGTTAGGCTCTACTTCCCGTATCCTAGATCCGCGAATCGTAGGTCAGGAACACTTTGAGGTTGCCCGTGGTGTACAGGAAATTTTACAGAAATACAAAGAATTGCAGGATATTATTGCTATTCTTGGTATGGACGAATTATCTGAGGACGACAAATTGGTAGTTAGCCGTGCGAGAAAGGTACAAAGATTCTTATCCCAGCCGTTCTTCGTAGCAGGACAGTTTACAGGTCTGGAAGGAAAATATGTACCAATTGCAGAAACTGTCCGTGGATTTAGAGAAATCCTTGAAGGAAAGCTCGATGATGTACCGGAAAGCTATTTCTTAAATGCAGGAACCATTGATGAAGTACGCGCCCGCATGAAGTAAGGGGTGAATGGTATGGCAGACAAAGAAAAAATGTTTCAGGTAAAAATCATTACGCCAGACCGGATTTTTTATACCGGTGAGGCAGAAATGATTGAATTTATGACATCCTCTGGTCAGATTGGTGTATACAAAAATCATATTCCATTGACCACAGTTTTAGCACCGGGAGCAGTCATTATCCACGAAGCTGAGGGCGAAAAAGTAGCAGCCGTTCACGCAGGATTTGCAGAAATTTTGCCGGAACAGGTAACACTTTTGGCAGAAATTGCTGAGTGGCCGGAAGAAATCGACGAAAACCGTGCAAAAGCAGCCAGAAAAAGGGCAGAAGAGCGCTTACAGGCAAAGACGGAAGATGTTGATGTAGTCCGGGCAGAATTTGCGCTGCGCAAAGCGTTGACACGAATCGGTGTAAAAGATATGAAATAAAATTCAGAATTAAGAAAATCCTTTGGAATGCACAAAAGAGTTTGCGTGTATACTAAAGGATTTTTCTTGTATGGTATAAAATCCTATGTTATAATCAGAAAAAGCATATTTTCACATAAACAAATCTAAAACAATCTGTTTTTCTAGTTTCAGAAGATTCATGCTTTTAAATTCCATATATTTACAAAAGCAGGAGATTCTGAAAAGCTCCTGCCATAGAGGAGGAGTAAAATGACAGAAGAAAAAAGACTGTTAGAAAATTTTACGGAAGAGGATTTTAAAAATCTGGATATAACAGACGATTTCCTGTTTTATTCGACGCTAATCCGGAATCTGGACTTATGCAAAGAATTATTAGAAATCATTTTAAATCAGAAAATCCGAAAGGTGAAGCTGATTCAGGCACAAAAGAGTATCAAGCATTCCTATGACGGAAAAGGAGTGCGCTTAGATGTATATGTGGCGGATGATAAACAAACAGTATATGACATAGAAATGCAGGCAACATCGAGTAAAAACCTGCCTAAGCGCAGCCGTTATTATCAGGGAATGATAGACTTAAACCTGATTAAAAAAGGGGAAGATTACAAAAAATTAAGAAAGAGTTATGTGATTTTCATATGTACATTTGATCCATTCGGAAAAGGATTATATCGATATGAGTTTGAAAATCGATGTGTCGATGCATTAGATATACGATTAGAAGACGAAACAAGCAAAATATTTTTAAATCCACATGGAAAAGGACAGAACATATCAAAAGAATTAAAGGATTTCTTAGATTATCTTACAACTCGAAAATATAAAAGTGCCTTTACAAGGCGCTTAGATGCAGAGGTAAATGCCGTTATTGAAAGTGAAGAATGGAGGCTGGAATATATGACATTAAAAATGAGAGATCAGGAAAATATAGAAATGGGTCGTGAAGAAGGTCGCAAGGAAGGTCAGACAGTTATTGTCAAAAATATGTATCAAAATGGAATGGATCTGGAACAGATATCTGTGTTGTGCATGCTCACATTAGAAGAGGTAAAAACAATTTTAGAAGAAAATTCTCTATCCTATTAAATACGAAGGTAAATTTACGCAACTATAATTGAAGAGGTCTTGTGAATTTTAGATTATCATGCTACAATTCAATCAAAGCATAAATTCAAACAAACAAATCTAAAAACAATCCGTTTTTCTAGTTTCAGAAGATTCATGCTTTTAAATCCCATATATTACAAAAGCAGGAGATTCTGAATGTAACTCCTGCCATAGAGGAGGAGTGCCGATGAAAAATGACGAAGCGGTCATTAGAACCAATACGCATTTAAACACATCCATGGATGCCATGGAAGCAGCCAAAGCAAGGTATGATGAAAATGTAAAAGAGCTTTTAGCAGACCCACAGGTTCTTGCGAGAATATTACAGCATACGGTAGAAGAAACAGCGGGACTGTCTGTTGATGAAATCATAAATTGTCTTGATAAAAACAGCATTGAAATATCCTCAGTAGCCTATCTTAGAAGATAATTAAATGCATTATTACACAACCCCATCCATATAAGATGGGGTTATAATTCTTATGCAATTTCTTGCAAAAGCGGGATAATTCTATCTTTGACAGGTATAAATTCCAAGCCTTTTTTTGTGAAT
>JAGALK010000005.1 GCA_017625255.1 Lachnospiraceae bacterium | reverse complement strand
TATAGGTATAGGGTGTATATGGAAGTTGGATATTGGAATATGTAAAGGATAGTCCCTCTGGAGCAATAACAACGATAGATTCTGTATATTAATCAGTCAGAACATGATACAATAATAATAGCTGAATTATGGGGGAATTATTATATGGGGACTATTTATATCAAAAATAAAAGATGTTCGTTTTGTGATTCAAAATTGGAAAATGGCAATGTGATTTGTCCGAATGGTATAAGTATTCCATTATTGGAATGTAAAGCATGTCATGTTTATTATTACAAAAGACATTGGTATGATATGTTACAGAAGATGGCAAAAGAGAATAATTGTAAACTAAATAGGGATGTTTATGTATTTGAGGAAGTTTTGCCGAAGATTAAACCATCAAAGAAAAAGAAGAAAAATAAACAGAAGCCACAAAATAAGCAACCAAAGAATCCTAATGGTAAGAAGAAAAGTAAATCTATTTCCGAATTACCAGCAGAAAAGATTTCAACACCGAAACAGCCCATTAATATAGATATAAAATCATGTAATTATTACAGAAAGAATTATTGTATTTATAATAATGATAGATGTCAGCCATATTCTATCCGGTGTAAACTTAGACTTTCTCATATGAAACTACCTAGTAGCGTAAAAACAAAATCCGAAGAAGTGTTTAAGACTGCTGCACTTGAACACTTCGTTACTGCCATTGTGCTGACTTACAACAGAAAATGCATATATGAAGAACATGGACTGGAATATGTTATTGGTGTATGTAAAGTTGCAAGATTTAACGGTACGGTAGGAGATGTAAAATTTCCTGCATCATATTGTCCTGTATGTAATAGTTATTTTGTGCACAAGGCGGATTTTATAAAGGCGAAAGAGCGTGGTGTTTTACTTTGTGAAGTAGAAGATAGGACACCTCAATATTTGGAAAAGCATAAATTTAGTTTTATTGGTAATGAATCCAGAGTTCATGCTTTGGGATATAATGTCAGTAGACAGAGCAATTATACTTATAATCAGCGGAAACTTATTTTAGCGAACATAATTGAAAATTATGGTATAAACAGATTTGAAATTCTGTCCATTATTGATGTGAATATTGCAAGGCACAAGAATCAGCCGAATTATTCTGAAGCTATTAGGAAATGGAAGATGGATAGAGAGTTTGTTTTGAATTATAAGAGTGGTGATTGTCCAGAGGTTATTATTTCTAGGGTGGTGCTTAGAAGTTGAAAAATAGTATGTAAATCTAAGTAAATGCAAGGATTTCTTTGGTTTTTACGATATGCGGTACGATAACTGTTTTTTGAGTTGAAAGTGGGTAAAATGCTTGATTTTCTTGGAGTTGAGATGATTTTGTGGATTATATACATTTGTTGTTTGTTGATTGTTAAAGAAAATAAATATCGAAGCCGGTTTTAATTAAGCATGTTAGGTATATTCTTTATCATCATACATTTATACTTATGGGGATTCATTAGAAATAGTGAGTCCATTATTTTTTTCATTTTTTACAGGGTAGGGTACTGTATATATGGTAGTGTTTTTCTACTAGAATTTAAACATACCCCTCCTCTACCATGTATGACAATACTTTCTATTATGCTCATCTTATGTTATAATTTAATAAAATGTGTATGGGAGGTTGTATAAATGTTATTATCATCAGGATATGAATTTGAAGGCTATGATATAGTTGAATATGTGGGTCATGAAAGCGCACAAGTAGTATTGGGAACAGGTTTTTTGAGTGCGTTGGGAAGTTCGTTTGTTGATTTTCTTGGAACAACAAGTAATACATATGAAAATAAATTAGCAAATGCAGAATCAATATGTAAACAAAAGTTGATATCAAAAGCAGTTCAAAGGGGGTGCAATGCTATTATTGGAATTGATATTGATTACACAACATTTACGAATGATGTAATGGGGGTAATTGTAGGCGGTACTTTTGTAAAGGTGATTAAAAAAGTACCAGAAAAGAAAGTTAAAACTTTTATTTTGAAACGTTATAATTTATCTCATTCTGTGCGTTGTTGTAGTGCTAATTTGATAAATGTGATTAAAGAAAACAAAATATATTTAGGTGTATCAGGTAGAACTTATTCAGAAGGTATTATTGAAGCTATTGGAGTTAGGGCTGAATGTACGACTCTATTTGGTGAAAAAATTGTATTAAAAGATATTATGTTTGCAGATATCGAATTCGTTAATGAATATGAATATAGTACAGAATATGTAGAAATTAAAATAGATGATAACAAGTTTAAAATAATAAAAAATATTGATATCATAATAGAGAAATACCTAGTAGATGGAAAAGTATTTCAAGTGGATTCCCAACAAGACATTATATCCAATGCTCGTGAATCATCATTGAATGAATTACGCAATAAGAACGGCTGTGATGTAGTGTTTATGCCATATAAAGATGCTAATAATTGGAAGTGTTTTTGCGGTCAAACAAATTCAAGAGAGATTTCTGTATGTTCATTATGTAAAAGACAAGTAGATATAAAAGACTTGCGACTTGTACTTTCAGATAATGAGGTAGTGAGTTCAGAATTCAAATATAGCGAACATATTGCATATATTATGCAATGTTCCAATGCAAAAGAAATATGTGATTATTTCAAACAATTAAATGTAGTTGATTCAATTATAGATAATGAGGTTATACCTAAATTAGAAGAGATTAAAGGAATTGAACGAATGTATGGTAATTGTAAAGATGCAGCTGTGAAATTTCTTAACGAGTTTTATGAAAATATGAAGTAGCTGGTTTTTATGGTACAACATCAAAACCAAGAGGAAGGAGGCTAGTTGCTAAAAGTAGTCGTGAAAAACTAGAAATGTGCATAGTGAAGGAATATTTAAAGCGACATCCGGCAAACCGTTCTAAAAATCCGGTTAAAAAGGTATTTGATGAATGGATAAAATATGCACTACAAGAAAAAGATATTGAGAAAAACACGGCAGACCGTTATCAGAATGATTATGACAAATTCATTGATGGTACAGATTTTTCTAAAATGGATATTGAAAGCGTAGAGCAAAAAGATGTTGTGCGTTTTTTAAAAGACACAATTAATGATAATTACATAACCAGAAAGGTTTTTAGCAATATAAAAACGGTATTGAATGGTATATTTAGTTATGCGATGTCTGAAATGAATTTAAACTGTATCTCGATGTCTTATACATTAAAGGACTTTAAGGTTTCAGATAAAAAATTTAAAAAGATAATTGTGAAAGATGAAGAACAAGTTTTTAATGAAGAAGAAGTTGTGAAAATATCAGAGTATATTTTATCTAATTATTCATCTACAAGAGAGTTCGGAGTGTTATTAGCTTTATTGACTGCTCTTAGGGTCGGTGAATTATCTTCATTGAAATATACAGACCAAGAGAATGGTAGGCTTTATATCCAGAGAACAGAAATAAAATATGAAAATGAGGATGATAAGACTGTGTATGCTGTTCGTGAGTTCCCGAAAAGTGAATGTAGCATGAATGGAATTGAGTTATCTGATTCGGCAATTAAGGTATTGGCAATGATAAGAAAGCTCAATATGAAAAATGGAATCAATAGTGAGTATTTATTTTATGAAGAAAATTATGGGCGTTTGAAATCATATTTCTTTAGTAAGGCACTGAAAAAGGTATGTAAAGCGGTCGGGATTAAATATCGTTCAATGCATAAACTTAGAAAAACATATGCTTCATATTTACTTGCTAACGGTGTAGAAGAAAAGATAGCACAATCACAGCTTAGACACAAAGATAGTGCTACCACCCATAAATACTATGAATTTTCCATTAGAAATAAAGAATATAAGAGAGCAGTCTTGAACGAGAATGACATTTTACAGAAAAGTAATATAGTGTAACACGAAATGGTCAAAAGTGTAACAAATGTAACAACATTTTTAACAACAAAAAATGCCTAAAACCCTTGTAAAATAAGGCTTTAGACACTTTTCTAAGACAAGCTGCTAACGGGAATCGGACCCGTGACCTCCGCACTACCAATGCGACGCTCTACCGACTGAGCCATAGCAGCATTTATTGAATAACTTCAACGCATATTACTATACTATAGCTTTTGGAAATTGTCAATATTGTTCTTGAAATTTAGTCAATTTCTTTTTATGTTACTCTGATTGCAGCATTAAAATATCCGTCATGTATTCACATAAATAGCCATATGGCATACCCTAAGAGTATGGAGATGTGAATATGAATGGAATTTTATATGCCTTTTTAGGTACATTATTTACTTTTGCCGTTACTACTCTTGGAGCATTAAATGTATTTTGGGTACGAAAGGAAAACGGACACAGGATGGAATCTATGACCTTAGGATTTGCAGGAGGTGTTATGATTGCTGCATCTGTCTGGTCATTATTGCTTCCGGGATTGGAGAGAGCAGAGGTATTAGGACAGCTTAGTTTTTTGATAATACCTGTTGGATTTTTAGCAGGCGTAGTGCTATTACTTTTAGCTGACTATGCCTTAGAAAAAAAAGAAGCATCTATTCCGATTAAAAGAAGTACAGGAATGTTGGTATTATCCATTACAGCTCATAACATTCCGGAAGGAATGGCGATAGGTCTTGCTTTTGCGCTTTCTGGTGCAGAACCGGGGAATGATAGCTTGCTTTCAGGGGCAATTGCACTTGCTATCGGTGTTGGTATACAGAATTATCCGGAGGGAACAGCAGTTGCTCTGCCTTTGGTGCAGGAAGGAATGTCAAAGAAAAAGGCTTTTTTTATTGGTAGTATGTCTGCCATAGTAGAGCCGATATTTGGCGTATTAGCTGCTGTTTTTGCAGGAAAAATGTTAGAGTATATGCCTTTGTTTTTAGCTATGGCAGCAGGAGCTATGATTTATGTAGTAGTAGAAGAATTGATACCTGAAGCACATTTAGATGAAGATAGTAAATCTGGTACATTAGGATTTGTGGTTGGATTTATTGTGATGATGATTTTAGATGTTGCTTTAGGATAAAAAACAACCCTCAGATATTAGTAAGGAAAACAAATATCTGAGGGTAATTTATTAAACATCATTTTCTGTGTTTGCAATATGTATAGCATTAGCGGCGGGTGTACTGCTCATATTTTGATAGGCAATATAGCTGTCAGCAGTTGTTTTTTCTTCTGTGGAAGCAGAAGTAACAGCCAGTGAAAGCTCCATAGCAGTTTCTTCCTTTGCAAGAAGAGAAGAAAGATAATTCATATAATCATCATAAGAAAAGATTTCTGCTAAAATATCTCCGGCTAATGTGTTTAAATCCTGATAAGTAACGGTTTCATTTCCATTTATAGTAGTATCAGCAGCATAAACGGTCTGTGTATCGGGGATATCTACGCCTTCTTCTAAGTATTTGGTAATCTTGGCAATGTAATTTTGTGTCTCTGCAAATGGTGGAACACCGCCATATTTGTCTACATTTCCACTTCCGGCATTATAAGCAGCTAAAGCAAGTGTCACATTGCCATTATATTTATCCAACATCTGTCGGATATATTTTGCTCCACCCATAATATTCTGATAAGGATTATAAGCATCTGTAACACCAAGACTTGCGGCAGTAGCAGGCATTAACTGCATGAGTCCCTGTGCACCACTTCGGCTGGTAGCATTTGAATTAAAATTGGATTCCTGCTTGGTCATAGCCTTTAAAAGTTCCTCAGCCACACCATAGGTTTGGGATGCTTCTTTATATATTTCTTCTAAAGTCTTATTTGTTTTTAAATAAGAAGAAAAGTCCACATTTGAATCGGATTGTTTTGTTACAGTATTAGAAGCTGATACAGCAGCTTTTAAAGCCTCTAAGGCTGAAATGTTTGTCATAACAAAAAACTCCTTTTTAATAACCATAGTTTCTTACAGTATAACATATTTTTCGACAAAAAGAAGCAATATTTCCAAAAAAATATTGAATTTTAAAAATGAGTGGTGTAGAGTTACCATGTATTACAGAAGAAAGAAGGATAATGGAATGAAACAGTTAAAAAAGGGAGGGTATGCAAGGGCTTTTCGTACGGCATTTCCTTTTACAATACCTGTGTTGACAGGATATCTGTTTATTGGTATTGCTTTTGGCGTTATGTATCAGGAAAAGGGGTACAATTTTCTTTGGGCAATATTGATGAGTATTCTGGTGTATGCAGGAAGCGGACAGTATCTGGCTGTCAATTTTTTTGCGCCGGGTGTAGGCTGGTGGGATGTGATTTTTATGACCTTTATGGTTAATATTCGTCATATTTTCTATGGGCTTTCCTTGTTAGAACGCTTTGGACGAATGGGAAAAAAGCGGTTATATATGATATTTTCCCTTACAGATGAAACCTATTCGCTGCTCTTTATAACGAAGGTACCAAAGGATGTAGAGGAGGACAAGTTTTTGTTTGCCATTGCCATACTAGATCAGGCATATTGGGTGCTTGGTTCGGCCATCGGTGCTATAGCAGGTTCTTTGATTCCATTTAATGCGGAGGGAATAGATTTTGCAATGACGGCTTTATTTATTGTAATTTTTGTGGATCAGTGGCTGGCTGGTGGAAATCGGATTCCTGCGGTAATAGGTCTTTTGTCAGCAACTGCTTTTCGTATGATATTTGGTGCAGATAGCTTCATTTTACCATCTATGATTTGTATTATGATCTGTCTGATTTTAGGAAGAAAATATATCGAGTCAGAGAAAAAACAGGAGGTTAAAAAAGATGCCGATTAGTGTGGAGAAATCTTTATTAATTATTGTTGCAGTAGCAGTCACAACTTTTTCTACCCGTGCCATACCTTTTTTGCTTTTTCCAAAAGATAAAGAAATTCCGGATAGTATAAAATATATTGGAAAAGTTCTGCCGCCTGCGGTAATTGGCATGTTAATTATCTATTGTTTTAAGTCTGTAAATCCCTTTGTGTATTCTCATGGATTACCCGAATTAATTGCAGCGGTGACAGTGATTGTACTGCATGTTTGGAAAAGAAATAATCTGCTTAGTATTGGTGTGGGAACAGTATTATATATGTTTTTAATCCAACGGGTATTTTAGGAAAATGCATTGAGATTCCGTAAGGAATGTTTTATAATTCAAACAGACAATATGTTGTTCTCAATGAAAATTATGGGAGGTTAAGGATGAGAAGAATTTACAAAAAGGGGTTATCCCTGATTTGTGCATTAGGTTTGCTTACAACCGCATTTTCTAATGTAACAGGTTATTTTAGCAACGGAATTACTGCGAATGCAGCAGAAACAATTACTATTTCTACTGTGGAGGATTTGCAGAAAATTGGTAAGGTTGACGGATATCCATTATCCGGAGATTATGTGTTAGGTGCAGATATTGATATGTCCGGGGTTGATTTTACACCAATTGGTGGTGGAGTTGGCACAAGAGGTGCGGCTTCCGGCAATAATGTCTTTACCGGAACTTTTGATGGAGATGGACATGTAATTTCTAATCTTACTATTTATGAAAGTGGAAATGATGTCAGCGATTCCTGGCAGTATGGACTGTTTGGTATGATTGGAAGTTCGGATGATAATGATTATGCTTCTGTCAAAAATTTGATTTTAACAGGGGTAGACATCAGTGTGGATATGACCGGAAGCGGATATTTGTCTTTAGGAGCTCTTGCAGGTGAAGTAAATCATAATGCTATAATTGATAATGTGGCAGTTGTGAATGGAACGATAGAAGGAAATCCATCCAATGGAGGAGATGTTGTAGGCGTCGGTGGCTTGATTGGCGAAATGCGCTATAGTGCAGCTACACAGGGTGGCAGACCGGGGCAGCAGACAACTGCAGCAAATGGTGTATCTATTAGTAATGTATATGTGGGTGCTGATGTGGTGTCCGGAAGTTCTACAGGTACTAATTATACAGCAGGTATTATAGGACGGGTTGCTAAGACAAATCCGACAGCTATGACAGCTTGTGTATACACTGGCAATGCCAGCTTCAAAGGCAGCAACGGATATGGTATTACCGGTGGAGAAATGACAGGAAATATCAGTAATTGTTATTATATTTCCGGTATGGCAAATACAGGAATGGCAGTATCTGAAGAGGATTTAATGGCAGATACACTTTTGACAGGGTTGGCAGATGGATACTGGACAGCAGGTGAAGGCAGCTATATGATGTTGAATCAGTGTATTGCATCTGAAAAAGTTGCAGATATTTTAGCACTTTCTAGTCTTTCATTAGAATTGGCAGAGGGTGATTCTCTTTCTGCGATTACAGGTGATTTTACTGTACCAACAAGTATTACGATTGGAGATACAACGGAAGGAGTTGTATGGACAAGCAGTTCTGAGGTGCTTACTATTGGTGAAGATGGAGCAGTAACAGTAAATGAAGTTTTCACAGATACGGAGTGTATATTGACAGCAACTACGGAATCCGGTAAAACAAAAGAATTCTTTTTAACTATTTTAACAAAAGTTGCTGTAAAAATTGAACAGGAATATGCGACCATCGGTGAACCGCTGACAGCAGTAATGACAGATGCGCCGGAAGACTTAAGCTGTACATATGAATGGTATGTGGACGAAGTCTTAAAATCAACAGAAGCATCCTATACACCATCCAACGAAGATTTGGAAAAAATGCTTACTGTAGTTGCTACAGCATCCGGAGAATATGCAGGAACTTATTTTGCAAATATGTATATCAGTAAGCTTCCGGTTGTCTATGTAAATACCGAAGGAGGCGCTGATATTGTCAGCAAGGAAGATTACTTAAATGGTGAGTTAAAGATTCAGGGAAATGCCTCCTATAATACGGAAAATACTACTTTATACGACGGCATTATGGAAATTCGTGGTCGCGGCAATACCACTTGGGGATATCCAAAAAAACCATATAAAATTAAGTTGGATGAAAAAACAGATTTATTTGGTTTTGGAAGCAACAAACATTGGGTGCTTCTTGCCAACTATACGGATGAAGCGCATATGAGAAATATGCTTTCCTATGATTTAGCTGGTAAAATGGGTATGCCTTATATGCAGTCTGTGCATGTTGATTTGATTTTGAATGGAGAATATAAGGGGACTTACCAGTTCTGTGAGCAGGTGAAAATTTCCAAGGCAAGAGTAAATATTCATGATTGGGAAGATTATGCAGAAGATGTAGCAAAAGCTATCTATAAAGTAGAAAAAGATAATACAGAAAATCCACTGACCAAGGATGACAGGGATGAGATAGAAACCATTCTTGCTGAAACAGATATGAGTTGGATGACAACAGGTACAGTGACTTATAATGGAGTGACTTATACTGTCAGTGATTATATTGAGGATGTTCCGGCGGCAACCGGAGGATTTTTAATGGAGCTGGATGCATATTATGATGAGGTTTCCAAGTTTACATCCGGTAAAAATCAGCCGTTGATGTTTAAGAGTCCTGAATTTATTGCTACAAATGCAGATGTTATGAATTATGTGGCAGATTACATTAATGCTTTTGAAAAAGCCATTGATGCTTCTGATTTTACAACAACCTACAATAATGAAACTTTAAGCTACAGTCAGTTGTTTGATATGGATTCTTTAGTGCAGTTTTGGCTTGTACAGGAATTGTTTAATAATGTTGATGCCATGAAGAAAAGTACTTATATGTATAAGGACATTGACGGAAAATTCTATATGGGGCCAATTTGGGATATGGACTGGTCTTCTAACAGCCTTGTCAGTCAGTCCCAGAGTTCAGGAACTTACAATGCATGGCAGACTGTAAAGTTTTCAGATGCAGCACAGGCAAATCAGTGG
>JAGALK010000055.1 GCA_017625255.1 Lachnospiraceae bacterium | reverse complement strand
ATTTGCAGTATTTCTTCATAGGAATTAATATAATAATCACTGATGTGCTTTTTTTCTTCTCGTTGGTGTGCGGAATAGGTATCTTCAATGGCACACACTTTCATTCCGGCATTTTTTCCAGCCTGAATACCTTTTACAATATCTTCAAATACCAGACAATTTTCCGGAGCTACTTTAAGCTGTCTTGCTGCTTCTAAGTAGACATCCGGGGCAGGTTTTCCTTTGTTTACCGAGCAGGAGGTAACAATACAAGACATATAAGTATCAAAATGATAAGCCTCATTGACTGCAGCAATTAATTCTTCGGAATTACTGGTAGCAATGCCCATTTTGATACCTTTTTTCTTTAGGTATTCTAAAAATCTTAAAGCTCCTGATTTAGGCTGGATTTCATAGCGGTATTTGTGCTCTGCCATTTTGTTCCATATATCTTTTAATTCATCGATGGATTCAGAAAGCTGATAATACTCTCGGAAAAATACCGCTGTTTCGGTAAAGCTCATTCCCTCGATTTTTGTCTGCAAATCTTCTTCAAAGGAAATATTTCGCTGGGATAAAAACTCGATATCAATATCCCTCCAGATTCCCATAGAATCAATTAAGGTTCCGTCTAAATCAAAAATTACGGCTTTGATATTTTTAAGCATAGTATTCCTCCTGATTTGTCTTATGCGCCTTCTTTAAGAGCAGAAATTTCTTCTATAGTAAGGCTTCGATATTCTCCCGGCTGTAAATTCTTATCTAAACATAATGTTCCCATCTGTATGCGTTTTAAAAAAATTACTTTTTTATTTACTGCCTGAAACATGCGTTTTACCTGATGATAACGCCCCTCAGTGATAGTTACACGAATCTTAGAAATATCTCCTGCTTCTAAGATTTCTAATTTTGCAGGCTTTGTCATGGTGTCATCGCCAATATCTAAGCCGGTTTCAAATGCACAAACATCTTCATTTGTGACAATGCCTTCGATATTGGCTTCATATATTTTTATTACATGTTTTGAGGGGCTTAGCAGATTATGTGATAATTTTCCGTCATTCGTAATCAGCAAAAGCCCCTCAGTATCTAAATCTAATCTTCCTACAGGAGACAAATCCTTTCGTTGACTGGTTATGTAGTCCATAACTGTTTTATGAAAATTATCGGTTCTGGCAGTAACACAGTCGCCTGGCTTATAAAGCATATAATATTCAAATTCCTGATAATGCAGTTCCTTTCCCCGAAAGGTTATTTGCTGTTTTTGGGGGTCTACCTGCTGTTCAGGCTTGACTTTATTGTTTCCATCTACAGCAATTAAGCCATTTTTAATATGTTTTTTTACTTCACTTCGGCTGCCAATTTGCATTTCTACTAACAGCTTATCCAGACGCATACTGCCTCCTTATTCATAAGAAAATTCTAATTTATCATCTTCAAGTTTCTGTAAAAAAGGATAAGGATTATAGCTTTTTTCCTCACCCTCTGGTGTGTTTAAATATATTCCAAGATGTAGATGTACAGGAAACTGACCGGTTGTACCTTCAATTTCACTGTATCCGGTATCGCCCATAAAACCAAGCAGTTCGCCTGCTTTTACTTTTTCTCCGATTTCTATATTAGGAGCATAATCACTTAAATGGGCATAATAAAAATATACCCCGCCCGGACTTCGTATGCCGATTCTGTAACCACCAAGCTTTAACCAGCCCTTTTGTTCAACAATGCCATCCGAAATACTGATAACAGGGTAATGTCCACGAATATTTTCTGTTGCCATAATATCACAGCCTTCATGGACACGGTCGCCGCCATAAGTGCGGCTCTGCATCCAACTGTCTACATAGGTTACCGTATATTTTTCCGGATGGTAGGAAGATTCTGGTATTGGAAAATAGACAATATCCTTCCAGATGGCATCCAGTTTTTCTTCTGTGGACCGACTATCTGTTGTATAGAAATACTCTAATAACAGACAGTCGGTGATTAGTATTACCATAAATAGTAAAAAACACAGAAATACTTTACGGATTTTCACAGATAATGTTTTATTTCATGCTCTTTAATAAAGCCAACAGGAAATTATATACTCGCTCTGTGGAAGAAATACTTAAATGTTCCTTTGGTGTATGGACATCATGAATATCGGGACCAAAGGAAACAGCATCTAATCCCGGAATTTTGTCTGCAAGCATACCACATTCCAAACCGGCATGAACAGCTTCAAAAGGAGGCTCTTCGCCATAAAGATTTTTATAGACTTCTGCAATCTGTCCGCGAACAGTTGAATCAGCACAGTATTCCCATGCAGAATAATCTCCTTCAACCGCCACTTCTCCGCCTAAGAATTCTGTCAAATAAATAAGTTTTTCTTTTAAATCTTCCTTACGGCTGCTTACGCTGCTTCGAACAGAGGTTGATACAAAAAATACTTCAGAATCAAGTTTTACGATACCTGCATTTAAAGATGTTTCTACTAAGCCTTTGATATTTGTACTCATGTGGGTTACGCCATTTGGTACATTACGAAGATAGAATAATACTTTTTGCTGGGAAGACGGACTTAAAATATTGTAAGCTTTTTCTCCTAATTCTGTTACAGTAACAGTAAGCTTTGGATCAGCTACAGCATATTCTTTCTTTAAAATCTCTGTAATTTCCGTAATATATCCATCAAAAGCAGATTTGTCGGCTGCTGAAATAACGATGGTGCTGATAGTGTCTCTAGGAATAGCATTATCCTTTAAACCACCTTCAAAAGTACAGATACCAATATCCATTCTATCTTCTAAGTATTTTAAGATTCTTCCCATTTCAATGTTGGAATTTGCATGTTCTTTATCAATTTCAATTCCGGAATGTCCGCCCTCTAGCTGATGTAGCTGAATAGACAGACCAAGTCCTTCTACTGTTTGATAAATGACAGGAATTCTTGCCTGTGCAGAAAGTCCGCCTGCGCAGCTAGTGAGGAAATGTCCTTCTTCTTCAGAGTCAAGATTTAAAAGGATGTGTCCTTTTAACATAGAAAGGTCAATATCCTTTGCACCCAACAAACCAACCTCTTCGTCGGTTGTAATTACAATCTCTAATCTTGGATGAGGAAGAGAATCATCGTCTAAAATAGCAAGAGCATAAGCGACAGCAATGCCATCATCACCACCTAAAGTAGTACCTCTTGCTCTTAAGAAGTCACCATCTACATAAAGATCTAAACCATCTTTTTCAAAATCAATCTCAGACCCTTCTTCTTTTTCACAGACCATATCCATATGTCCCTGAATAATGACAGGTTCTGCATTTTCATATCCGGCAGATGCTTCTTTAATCATTACTACATTGTTTAGTTCATCCTGATAATGCTCTAAATTATGCTCTTTAGCAAAATTTACAAGATAATCGCTAATTGCCTTTGTGTTATAAGAACCGTGAGGAATTTGACTGATTTCCTCGAAATAGCGAAACACATTTTCAGGCTGAAGATTTTTTAATTTACTCATAGTTACCTCCGTTTTTTAATATATTAAATTATGAGAAAAAATTATTTTATTATGTTCGGGTTATTATTGTTTATTATATTTATATTGACACATCCATCTGTTTCGATGTCTGCGGCGGCAGATGGATTGCTTTTATGGTATCAGCAAATCCTTCCGGCATTGCTTCCACTTGCAATTTTGTCAAATTTGATGGTGTATTCCAATTATATGCAAATTGTTACAAAATATTTGTATCCGATTACGAAGCATATACTACCTACCAGTGAAAATGGGTGTTATGCTTTTTTAGGCGGAGTATTTTTTGGATTCCCGATGGGAAGTAAAATCAGTGCTGATTTAGTTTTACAGGAAAAAATTTCTAAACAGGAAGGTGAAATTTTAGCTATTTGCTTTAATCAGCTTAGTCCGGTCTTTTTAAGCGGATATTTAATGACATCTATCCTAAATATTCCGGAAATGATTTTGCCTAGTTATGTTATTTTGTATACGCCGCCGTTGTGCTATGCTATGTTTTGTATGCGCAGACTACATATCTTAAAGGCAAAAAAAACGGCATCGGATTCTTCGTTAAACTTTAGAATCGTGGATGCCGGTATTATGAATGGTTTTGAATCGCTGACAAAATTAGGCGGATATATTATATTGTTTTCTGTTTTTGCAGCCATGCTGCATACAATAAATACAAAATATCCGTTAGTTAATTTTATCTGCACAGGACTTATTGAGGTAACGACAGGATTTTCTTATCTGAAAGACTCCGGGCTACCATTAGAATATATTTATCCTCTTGCCTTATTCTTTGCTTCATTCGGCGGATTCTGCGGTTTTGCTCAAACCTGTTCGATGACAAGTAGATGCGATTTTTCAAAAAGTCGCTACCTTATCTGCCGTTTGTGCTTTGCAGTAATCAGCAGTCTTTTGGGTTTTTGCTTCTATCTTGCCTAAGCATAGAAAATTATTCCTGCGGAATGGATACATCAGGCATATCTGTCTCACCTGACACTTGCTGTTCTTCCTGATTTAATTCCTGTGGCATTAATTCTGCCCGGTTAGAAGAAATGATGTTTAAATATTCCTGAAGGGAATTTGTAAAACTCTCATTTCTGGCTTTTGCGGTTTCAATGGAATGAGATATAATATCTTCCATGTTTTTTAACATTCCATCTGTATAGACAATTGCACTCATGCGGATGGCGTTTGCATCATTTGTGGCATTATCAAGAATTTCCTGCGCCTGTTTTGTTGCAATCATAACCACTTCATTTGCCTGTGCATATGCCTGCTGCATAATCTCATGCTCACTAATCAATTCATGTGTCTGTATCTGTGCCTGTGCAAGAATTTCATCGGCTCTTGCTCTGGCATCTGCCATAATAGCTTCTTTATTACTGATAATTTTTTGATAGCTTTGAATTTCTTTTGGCATATTGAATCGAAGATCGGATAATAATGCATCAATGTCTTCTCGATTTACAATGATTCTTGAACCACTGGATAATGCCTGCGGTTTACAACCTTCTATGTATTCTTCAATCTGATCAATGATTTCTTCAATTTTGCTGCTCATTGCCATCACTCCTTATTTTTTGATATTATATTTCGCGTAAATTCTGTCAATAAATTGTGCGGGAACAAATTTGGAAATATCTCCGCCATAAGCAGCAAATTCTCTTACTACAGATGAGCTAAGATAGGAATATTTCAAATTTGTCGTTAAAAAGATGGTTTCTACCTCCGGATATTCTACATGATTGGTCTGTGCAATCTGCAGTTCATACTCAAAATCAGTTACGGCACGAAGTCCGCGGACAATAATGGTAGCACCACATTCTCTCATGTAATCAACTAATAAGCCATCAAAAGAATCTACTTTTACATGTGGAATATCTTTTGTCAACTCTTCTAACATATTAACACGCTCTTGAACAGAAAACAATGAATTTTTTGCGCTGTTATTTAAAACACCAACGACTAATTCGTCAACAATTTTAGCTGAACGAACAATCATATCGAGATGTCCAAAGGTTACCGGATCAAAACTTCCTGGATAAATTGCTTTTTTCATATGTGTCCTCCGTTTTAGTTTTCTTTTGTCAGAAATACATGCATATTGGTTTTATATTGTTTTTCTTTTAAAATCTGATATCCTAAATCTTTTACATAGGAATAATCTGTGCCCAAAGCCATTTCTACAATAATTAGGGCATCTTCTTTTAACAGGGAAGAATTTTGTAAATATTCTAAGACTTCCTGTTCTAACAGTTTTCCATAAGGTGGATCCATAAAAATTATATCAAATTTGTGTTTTCCCTCCATGGAGCGCATGGCAGGAAGAACATCCATTTGTAACAACAGGCTTTCTTTTTCTGATTTTGTAAAGCGAATATTTTCTGCAATACATGCAGCAGCCTTTTTGTTGTTTTCTACAAATACAGAATATAAGGAACCGCGACTTAAGGCTTCTAAACCGATTTGACCGCTGCCAGAAAACAGGTCTAAAAAGTAACTGCCCGGTATTTCATTTTGTATCATATTAAATAGTGTTTCTTTGATGCGGTCTGTTGTTGGTCTTGTGTCTTTTCCTTCGATTGTTTTTAATGGAAGACGGCGTTTACTTCCGGCAATAATTCTCATCGTGTACCTCTCCTACTGATATTTATTATTTATCATGCGTTCTACTAATTTTAAAGCGGCTGAAACAGAAGCCTTTCGTACTTCGCTTCTATTTCCCGAAAATATATGTTTTCTATTTCAATATCTTCTTTAAGACAGCATGCCAGATAAACAAGCCCTACAGGTTTTTCTTTGGTACCGCCATCGGGACCGGCTATTCCGGTAGACACAACAGAGATATCTGTGCAGGCAGCTTTTTTGACACCTATTGCCATTTCTTTTGCGGTTTCAGCGCTTACAGCTCCATAGGTTTCTAAGGTGTTGTGAGATACATGTAAAAGTCTCTCTTTTGCCTCATTTGAATAGGTAATATACCCTTCGCGAAACCAACTGGAAATACCGGGTACATTTACTAAGGTTCCGGCAATAAATCCACCTGTACAGGATTCTGCAGTGGTTATAGAAAGCTGATGTTTATCTAATAATTCTGCTACAATTTCCTCTTGTGTTTTATTCACTTCTGACATAAAATCACTTCCTTGATTTGGTTTTTTGTTTTATTTTTGCTCTTTTAAGACATCTTTATTCTTAATGATATAGTCTACTAATGATACGACGGTAAGGAATGTTGCGATAAAAATTAATACAATACATAAGATGTTCCAAAAAGCAAATTTTAAATCTAGAATCAATGCAATAATCATTAACATCTGAAATGTTGTTTTAAATTTGCCCCAGTAGCTTGCGGCAATTACCACGCCATTGTCAGAGGCAATCAGACGAAAACCGCTGATAATGAACTCTCGGCTAATGATAATAACAACAATCCATGAAGCAAGCTGACCGGTTTCCACAAGACAAATGAGGGCTGCGCAAACTAACAGCTTATCTGCTAAGGGATCCATAAACTTTCCGAAGTTTGTTACTAAATTATATTTTCTTGCAATTTTTCCATCGGCTAAATCAGTAAGACATGCAATGATAAAAATAGCTGTTGCAATGTAATTTCCATATCCTTCAAATCCCGGATATAACAAAAAGAAAACAAAAAATGGGATTAAAATCACACGAAAAATCGTCAATTTGTTTGGTAAATTCATGGTATCATCTCTCCTATCAAATCATATTCATATGCGCCGGTAATTCGTACCTTGACAAAATCACCCGTTACAAGGGTTTCGTCAGTATGAATAAATACATAGCCGTCAATTCCCGGTGCATCTCTATAGGTTCTGCCGATATAAGCATTTTCATCGGCTACCTTGCCTTCGATAAATGCCCATAGCTCACGACCTTTTAATTCTTCGTTTTTATCAAAAGAAACCTCCTGCTGCAGTTCCATAACATCTTCCTGCCAGTCAAGCTTTAGCTCTTCATCCACTTGATCTGGGAATTTTTCAGCCGGAGTACCTTCTTCCGGTGAATATGCAAATGCTCCTAATCGGTCAAATTCCATATCATTGACAAATTGCATTAGCTCTTCATGCATTTTAGTGGTTTCCCCAGGAAAACCACAAATCAATGTGGTTCTAAGACATATATCCGGTATTCTTTCCCGAAGCTTATTGACGATTTGCACAATATCCTCATGACTGGTTCTTCGTCCCATTCGCTTTAAAATCGCATCAGAAGCATGCTGTATTGGCATATCCAGATAATGACAGACTTTGTTGTTTCGTAAAATTGCATCAATTAATTCATCATCAATTTCTTCCGGATAGCAGTATAAAATACGAATCCAGTATAATCCGGAGATTTTATTGAGCTCATCCAATAATTTACCCAAAGACTTTTTGCCATATAAATCTATACCATAAAGTGTAGTTTCCTGCGCTACTAAAATTAATTCCTTGACCCCTTGCTCTGCCAGTGCTTTTGCCTGTTCTACTAGCGTTTCCATTGGTACACTTCTGTATTCGCCGCGGATACTTGGAATAATACAGTAGGTACAATGCTTGTTACAGCCCTCAGCAATTTTTAAGTGGGCATAATGTCCGCCTGTGGTCACGGTTCTTTTTGTGGACAAGGATGGCAAGCCTTCTAAGGTTTTAAAGTTTTCATAGCCTTTTCCATCTAGAACATCATGTACAGCATCTACAATGGCATCATAGGAGTTTGTGCCAAGGATAGCATCTACTTCCGGAATTTCTTTAAGTATCTCTTGCTGGTATCTTTGTGCCAGGCAACCGGTTACAATCAATCCCTTTAAAGTGCCTGTTTCTTTGTATCTTGCCATTTCAAGAATGGTATTTATACTTTCTTCTTTTGCATCATTAATAAAGCAGCAGGTATTGACAACAATAAAATCTGCTTCTGTTTCATCATCTGTAATTGTAATTCCATCTGCTTCTAACATGCCTAACATAAATTCTGAATCTACGAGATTTTTGTCACAGCCTAAGGAAATAAAAAGTAATTTCATTTATACCTCCAGAATGATTTCTATAATAAAATAGAAAAGGATGCCAAAACATGGTTTTGTACATCCTCTCTTAAATTCTACTCTTCGTCGCCCTCTTCTTCACTAAGAATCTTTACATCGCCATTGTAAATTTCTTCTACAGCAATAGACAAAGGTTTTTTATTTCCTGCGTTTTCAACCATTGGTTCTGCTCCGCCGATAATCTGACGAGCTCTTTTTGCAGCTGCAATTACGATAGAATAACGGCTGTTTACTACAGGTTCTTCACCAATTGCAACATCATTGTTTACAACTTTCATTAATTCAACATAAGATGGATGTATCATATTTTATTCTCCTGTTATGAAGTGACCTCTTGTCAAGAGTAAATTTCACATTTACAAACTTTTCTCTCAACAATTATCACATTTGTTGATTGACAGCATCTGGAAAGAGCCAGATTTAACAGTTCCCGGCTTTTGGCCACTCTGTTATTCGTGGATTGGTTACCTACAGGCTAATGGTCCGCCGTGAGTCCTGCTATCTTTCTGCGTGGATCACAATCTCTCGTGCCAACAAAGGAGAAACGCGAATAACTCGAACCTTCAAAGTTATCATGGCTCCTTCCAGATGCTGTCAATGGTTTTCTTGTTACTTTTTTCTATGGCAGAAATCTGCAGTTTGCTGCTTATTTCTGCTTGATTGCCCACTACATCATGGGCAGATGGCTGTCAAGAGCCTGCCGCCTCAGCGGTGCGCAGCACTCTTGATTGGCAGATGAGCATGATGTACTTCCTATACCACCCGCGGACTGATATTGTCTGTCATCATTCCCCACACGAAACAGGCCAGTTCCCTTGCTATTGCTGCAACCGCCACATTCCTTGCTTTGCCATGCCTGATAAATTTATAGTACCGGCTTCGGAGTCTCGTATTTGCCCTGTCGGCATATGCAATTACCTCTGCCGTATTACCATTCTGTCTTGCCTTTAGATCTTTGGATTTATGCCCTACTACACCCTTACAAATACCTCCTGCGGCCTCGATCAGAAGCTTTCTCAGATGACCGTTACCTGCTTTGGACAGACCCATCCTGTTGGTTTTAGGACCACTGGAATCCTCTCCCGGTGCAAGTCCCAGAAATGCCGCATAGATATTTCCTTTTGCAAATCTTGCAAAATCACCGGTTTCCACAATCAAAGACAATGCTGTGTGGGTCTTGATTCCAAGAAAACAGCCCAATCTTTTTACCTTTTCTGTATATCTCTCCTGTGATGCAAGTTCCTCAATGCGCTGGTCGAATCTTTCGATCTTTGCAGTCTGTTCTTCATAAGAAACCATGTACTCATCCAACACCTCGCGGTATAATGCAGAAAGCTCCAGTTTCTTCAACCACTTCCAATGAGCAACTGTCCATTTTGTCTGGGCATAGTGGTGACCATGACGCAGACAGAACGCATTGATCTGCTGTTTGATCTTTTTCAATGCAAGTTTATGGTCATCCCTCATCCGGAGATATTCCTTCACGGAATCGTCCTCTTCTGTCGGAATGTACACGGCGTTGTATCCGCCATAAGATAAACACTGTGCTATCATTCTTGCATCCCTGGCATCTGTTTTCACTCGGACTCCCTGCGGTGTCAACATAGTTGTCGGAGCTAAAATCACACATTTTACATTGGCTGCTGTCAGCTGATTATAAAGCGAATATCCAAGACACCCTGCCTCATAACCACACTGGATATCATACTCATTGTTCATACCCAGTTTCATTTTCAGGTTTTCGATGAACAGCAAAATGTTTTTATAGTCCGGTGCTACATCGATTGTGGCAAAAATTCTGTCATCCTCACCAATAATTGGTTCCATTACGCATAAAGTGTAATTTGTACTATGGACATCCATTCCAATTCGTAGTATTCTTTTCATATGAGTGGCCTCCTTTTGTATGCGGTAATCCCTGTTACCATTAATCTTTTCAATTAACAGTTTACAGGTAAATCCGCGAATTTACAAATGTGAGGTCACTTCATATTATCTTT
>JAGALK010000054.1 GCA_017625255.1 Lachnospiraceae bacterium | reverse complement strand
CCATTCCAATTCGTAGTATTCTTTTCATATGAGTGGCCTCCTTTTGTATGCGGTAATCCCTGTTACCATTAATCTTTTCAATTAACAGTTTACAGGTAAATCCGCGAATTTACAAATGTGAGGTCACTTCATATTATCTTTCGAAAAGCCTTTTAGCTCTTCTCTTATTCTATTTATAAACTCCTGATTGCGGAATATCTTACTGTGCTCGTTTTGGATAATAGAATGTACTTCTTCCACACATGCATCTACAGTATCATTCACAATCAGATAGTCATAGGCTTCCATTCCCAAAGATTCTTCAAATGCACGGGAAAGTCTTGCTTCCACAACCTCAATAGACTCTGTTCCTCTGCCAATCAGGCGTCTTTTTAATTCTTCTGCACTTGGAGGAGTTACGAACATAAAGAGTGTATCCGGGAACATTTCCTTTACTTTTAATGCACCCTGAATTTCAATTTCTAAAATAACATCTTTTCCGGCTTTAAGCTGTTCCTCTACATAGGCTTTTGGTGTACCATAATAATTTTCAACATAGGAAGCATACTCTATTAGTTCATTATTTTCAATCATTTTTTCAAATTCTTCTCTTGTTTTGAAAAAATATTCTCTGCCGTTTTCTTCGCCTTCTCTTGGATTTCTTGTGGTTGCAGAAATAGATAAGGCATAATAATCAGAATAGCGGTTAATCAGTTCTTTCATTACAGTACCTTTTCCAGAACCGGAAAAACCGGAAAATACGATTAATATTCCCTTTGGTGTATTCATATCAAATATCCCCTTTGTGTAATAATTCATGGAATCGTCCTGCTAAAGTATCTGTTCCTAATGCAGATAAAACAATGATATTCTGCTCCATGACGATAACACTTCGTGTTTTTCGTCCCTGTGTGGCATCTACGATTCGTTCCTCTTGTTTAGCTCTTTGTACCAGTCGTTTTGCGGGAGCAGAATCAGGAGTAACAATGGCATAAATTTTATCTGTATGTACAAGATTTCCAAAACCAATATTCATAAGTTCTGCCATAATCTTTTCCTATTCTATATTCTGAATCTGTTCTCTGACCTTTTCGATATCTGTTTTTAAATTAATGCCAACATCGGAAAGGGTAAGGTCTGTAGTTTTTGATAAAATGGTATTGGCTTCGCGGTTCATTTCCTGAGCAATGAAATCTAGCTTTCTACCAATACTGCCGCCTTCCTGTAAGGCATCTTTTGTAGATTTTACATGACTGCGAAGACGAACGGTTTCTTCATCCACACAAATCTTGTCTGCAAAGATTGTCACTTCTGTAACAATTCGTGAATCTTCAATCTGCTTATCCTCTAACAGTTCTCTTACCTTTTCTTCTAAGCGCTTTCTGTATTCCTGAATGATTACCGGTGAGCGTTCTTCGATAAAATCCACATAACCTAGCATACCCTCTAGCTTTTCGGTTAAATCTGCTGCTAAGCGTTCACCTTCTGCAATACGGCTCTCTACGAACTGTTCACAGGCACCGCGCAAGGCTTTTTCTAAGATTCCCCAGAGTTCTTTTTCATCTAAGCTCTGCTCTTCCATAGTAAATACTTCCGGATAACGAGATAAAGTACTTACACGGATATCATTTTCTAATCCAAATGTCTCTGCCATTTCTTTTAAGTGCTTTAAATATGCAGCAGCAACATCTTTGTTGTATTTTAAAGCAAAGTTCTCTTCGGTGTAATCTTCGTAGGATACGAATACATCTACTTTTCCTCTCTGCATATATTCTTTTAATAAAGTACGAATACTGCTTTCGAAGAAACCGAATTTCTTTGGCATTTTGATATTTACATCTAAGTATCTGTGATTTACGGATTTTAGCTCTACGGTGAATTTACGGTTATTTTCCATAATTTCACAACGACCAAATCCTGTCATGCTCTTTATCATTTGAGCCTCCTGACTGCCAATCTGGCAAAATGATTCTTATGCATCTCTTTTTTTCTTTCTGCCTGTATGCATAATTAAATTTTATTATATAGGAAAAATTTTGATTCGTCAAATTTTCTTATATTAAAAATTATTAAAAAATTGTTGTATTTGTTTTTTTTCTGCAGTTACACTTCCCTGTATCATTTTATCAGAACCACCGCCACGACCATTTAAGCTCGTATTCATTTCTTTTGCAAGAGCTCGCAAATCAATTTCAGAAGCATTTTCATTTTTTCCAACAATATATTTATAGCCCAAGGCATCATTTCCTACAAATCCGGCAACGATTCCAGAAGCATTTTTTACA
The DNA here is from genome assembly GCA_017625255.1 of Lachnospiraceae bacterium. Lineage (GTDB taxonomy): Bacteria > Bacillota > Clostridia > Lachnospirales > Lachnospiraceae > Roseburia_B. The sequence goes on along the minus strand of JAGALK010000054.1, from coordinate 3,022 downwards.
CTCTCATTAATGATTCGGCGTAATTGTATATCGTCTAATTTTTCTGCAAAAAATATATTTTCTGCCTGCATTTTTTCAAGATACAATTCTACAATCTGGTTCTTTAATGTATTTTCTTCGTCTTTCCGTTTGTTTTGCAAATCCATCAGTTTCGCAACAGCTTCGGCGCAGCCTTCTCTCTTAGCAGATAGAAGCTTCATGATCTCTTTGTTCTGATTAAAAATATTTTGGAATTCTAAATATGCCCAATGTCCACATTTTACAAAAAAACGGGTTCCGCCTTTATAACTCATGGAATCTATGATTTTGATACTTCCGATTTCTCCTGTGTTTTTTACATGAGGTGCACAGCATGCGCAGGCGTCAATGTTTTCAATAACAACTATCCGGATATTCTCGCATAAGTCCAGCTTGCTTCGGTAGTCCATTTCGTCTGGTGTATCCGGATATACAGTATAAATTCTTTTGTTTTTATAAATGGCTTCATTTGCCAGAAACTCAATTTTTTCAAAATCCTCCTGTGTCAATGTGCCACTCACATCTATATGCATTACATCTTCTGACATATGAAAGCCAACATTTTCATAGCCATATAAAGAGGCAATAATCCCTGAAATAATATGCTCACCGGAATGGTTCTGCATTTTATGAAATCTTTCAGTAAAATTGATTTCTCCTTGCAATTCTTCATTTATTGAAAATTGTTTTTTAGTTACATGCCAGATTTTTTCATTTTCTTTAAAAACATCTAAGACCTCTTCTCCTCCAAGAATCCCCGTATCACAGCTTTGTCCGCCGCCTTCTGGGAAAAATGCAGTCTGATTTAGTTCAATGGCATATAATTCTGCGGCATTGCTATCCTTTTCTTTGCTTCTTTCTAAGTTTATAAAAGGAACACAACTAAGTACCGTCCCTTTAAAATTGCTTAAATAGGCATCATCCTCGTAAAGAAGATTTGTTCTGCCACTTAGACTTCTTTCATTTTTCATTTATTTTCTCCGTTCATGTATTTTTTTACTGTTCATTTAGCTTATAATAACAGTCTATCACATTGCAGATTTGAAAAAAAGAGTTTAAATTGACCTTGTTTCAGATATTCGCTATAATAAGTAGAATTCAAATGAATTGGAGGTAATATGAATGGCATTTGATGGAATTGTCGTAGCCAATCTTGTCTACGAATTGAATCAAAATATATTAAACAGTCGAATCAGTAAAATTGCGCAGCCCGAAAATGATGAGCTGCTTTTCACCTTAAAAAGTCCAAGTGGTCAGTTTCGACTTGCTATGTCAGCAAGTGCTTCTCTTCCATTTTTATATCTGACAAAGCAGAATAAGCCAAGCCCTTTAACTGCACCAAATTTTTGTATGGTTTTGCGTAAGCATATAGCAAATGGACGAATTACAAAGATTTATCAGCCGGGATTGGAACGAATTATTCATTTTGAAGTGGAACACTTAGACGAGCTCGGAGATTTATGCCGCAAAACACTGATTGTGGAACTGATGGGAAAACATAGTAACATTATCTTTTGTAAGGAAGATGGAACAATTATTGACAGTATCAAGCATGTAGGCGCGCAAATCAGTTCCGTTCGTGAGGTTTTGCCGGGAAGAACCTATTTTATTCCTGATACAACCCACAAATTGAATCCATTTGAAACTACACAGACTGAATTTTTTGATACCGTATGTCACAAGCCGGAATCTATCAGCAAAGCAATTTACGGTACTTATACCGGCATCAGTCCTGCGATTGCCAATGAAATCTGTTATCGGGCAGGTGTAGATGGTGATTTTTCTGTAAGTTCTTTAAATGAGGATGAAAAGTTACATTTATATCACCATTTTGACTGGTTTATGAGTGATATTAAAGAAACGAACTTTTCTCCGAATATTGTATATAAAGAAAAAGAACCTATAGATTTTTCGGCAGTAAATTGCAGCACATATGATGCTTATACCCGTGAGGAGTATGCTTCTATTTCCGAAGTATTAGAGACTTACTATGCCAGCCGCAATTCCTATACCAGAATCCGTCAGAAATCCTCGGATTTGCGTCGAATCGTATCTACTGCATTAGAACGAAACCGCAAAAAATATATCCTGCAGCAAAAACAGCTAAAGGATACAGATAAAAAGGAAAAGTATCGAATATATGGTGAATTATTAAATACCTATGGTTATGGATTAGAAGAAGGGGCAAAAAAATTAGAAGCCTTAAATTACTATACTAATGAAATGATTACGATTCCTTTAGACGAACAGTTATCCGCTTCGGAGAATGCCAAGAAATATTTTGACCGCTATGGAAAGCTGAAACGAACCTTTGAAGCATTGACAACATTAATCGAAGAAACCAAAGACGAAATTGAGCATTTAGAAAGCATTTCTACTGCTCTTGATATTGCTGTTTCAGAGGATGATTTAGTACAGATTCGTGAAGAGTTGGTAGAATTTGGATATATCCGTAAAAAACGCGGGGACAAAAAAACGAAAATCAAAAGCAAACCATTCCATTATATATCTTCGGATGGTTTTCATATATATGTAGGTAAAAATAATTATCAGAATGATGAATTAACATTTAAGTTTGCTACCGGAAATGACTGGTGGTTTCATGCAAAAGGAATGCCGGGGTCTCATGTTATTGTAAAGACTGAAGGTGAAGAACTGCCGGATCGTACCTTTGAAGAAGCTGGAAAGCTGGCAGGTTTTTATTCTAAGGGCAGGGATAATGAAAAGGTGGAAATTGACTATTTGCAGAAGAAAAATGTAAAGAAGCCGAATAAAAGTGCACCGGGATTTGTGGTGTATTATACAAATTATTCGCTTACAATTCATCCGGATATTAGTGGGATTGAGGAGATTTTATAAAAATTCCGGTTTAGCGATTAAATGATATCCCAGAATGTTGTTGGGAAATGGACGACAGATGTGTTTTGTGTAAGGTTTCCGTCCGGTTTTTATCCTATTGGGTAGTGCCGTCAGAACGAGCAGGGGCTGTGGGTAGGCGAAGTGT
>JAGALK010000053.1 GCA_017625255.1 Lachnospiraceae bacterium | reverse complement strand
CTTTTCCAAAAAGAAGATATTGAACCCCGAATGCCAGACGGAGAAAAAAATGATTAGTACATCTGGTGCAGTGGTGATAACTGCTGTACTAATCATCAATATTCTTTCGATAAGGTTTTATTTAAAGGGAGAAGAAATTATTGGACTTTTATTGAAGGCACTGGGAGATAGCATTTCTTTAATATACATTTGTATTCCTGTAATACTGCCTTTGATATAACACTGAAACAAAAAACTGATAGGAGCGTCATTCCCACCAGTTTTTCGCCTGAATTTGTTTACCCTATGTATATTGCAGATTGTTCACTTAAGTCCCAACTCATTGCAGAAGCCCCAAGTCATTACATGCATGCACAATCACATTTGATGACGCCAAACGCTTCTATGGTATACTCCGTCACTTATGCTGTTACAGTTCAGCATTAAAAAACATGATGAGCCCATTAGTTGACGGAATTACAAGAATTAAGGGAACAGGGCAAAGTCAAAAGTTTGGTCAATAGGACCAGCTCCTTTCTTGCCCGATTTGGGTAAGAAAATATTAACACTATCAAAAGAATTATTCAAGTATTCAAAATGTTGTTGATTATCTAGCAAAGATTAATTAAAAAAGTTAAGTCCAATAAAACGGACAGGGAGGAGAGTGAGAAAGATGGCAAAAACAGAATTTGAAGTTTTGCAGGAACTGTGTGAGCCAGTTTCTAAGTATCTGCAAGATAATTACAATCCACATACAAGTATTGTTATTACTGATAGCGGTATTAGCTTAGAAGAAACAGTGATATTTGTACCTGTAAAAAATGGCGATTAACCATAATTGATTAACCGCCACATAATTAGACACGATTGTAAGGATGGATTTTATCAAGTTTTGATAATGCGGAACCCAGTGAAGGTGCATTTAAAAAGGCTTGATATTCAGAGCGAGAAACACCGTGATACTGGTAGATAGCTCCGTTGCGGAACTGAACTTCCATTGTGTTATTTTCCCAACCAACACTTGCAATCCTGCTTGAAGAAACAGAGTGTCTTTGCATAAGTAAAATCTCCCTTTCATTTGTATTTCAGCATGGCAGTGCTGATAAAGCAATTATAGAATAGGAGATTTTGAAAAGCAAGAACAGAAGGAGAGTGATAGTATTGCCGGATGGCAGAAAAAGAACAGTAAGAAATCCATGCGAACGATGCAGGAACAGACGGCGGTGTCCGGAAACAGAGAAAGGACGAGGGCAGGTCTGTAAAGATTACAAGAGGTGAAAATATGCCAAGAGTAAAAGCATTAAGAATTAAATATATGAAAGAGGATGCAAAAAAGATGTTTAAATGCAAGAGAGCTGAAAAAGATATGAAACAGAAAGCACTTGCAGAAGCAATCGAACTAAGTCCACCGGCATTCTCTATTCGTTTTAAAAAATTTGATTTTGATTTTGAACAGCTTGTAACGATGATTCAAGAATTGGAATTGTCGGATGAAGAAATTTTAAAGCTGATGAAGATTTAAAAACTGAATAAATAGCCATCCGTATAGACAGGGCGGCGGTTTTTCCCTCCAGTGTACATCGTAAGACCCCTATATAATTTTTTTACCGCCGCTCGCTCTATGCGGATGGAAGCAAAGAAAGGAAGTGAGAATATGAACATGGCAGCAGTAACATTAGAAGATTGCATTGATATGTATGAGAAAAAAGAAAAGGAAACGGTTATTAACGATGGCGCAGTTGTTTGTTTTATTGAGAAATAAAAAATAGCACCAACAGTTACTTTAGCGAGTACTGGTGCTATTAGATAAGGAAATACAAAAGTATTTCTGTTCTTAATTCTAACAGAAAGTGAGGAAATTGCAAGTGGTAGGAGATGAATTATCAAACAAAGATGAAGTGGAATTACTGGAAGGTTTAAAGGCTTTTGGTGATTGTTTGGAAAAAGTAGGAATTGAAGGTGTGGCATCTGTTAATTTTTCATCCAATGGAAATATTTTTGGATGTTTTTCAGTAAGTAAAGGAACACATTTGAAGATATCGCTAGAGGAAGAGGGCGGCAGAAGAAGAAAGATGGTGGAATATAGCCATGTTTGAGACAGCGCCGGATATACCGGATATTGAAGAATATGAATCAGAGCAGGACAGATTGCACCGCATGAGAAAGCGGATTGCACATGAGTATGATTTGGCAGACGAAAGGATGGATGAAGAGTATGAATTTATTTGAAATTGATGCGGAAATTATGAAGTGCGTAGACATGGAAACAGGTGAAATTATTGATACTGAAAGATTAGGACAGTTGCAGATGGATCGTGACACTAAGATTGAAAATATCGCATGTTGGATTAAAAATCTGGCATCTGATGCGGAAGCATTAAAAGCACAGAAACAGGTATTTGCAGACCGTCAGAAGATAGCGGAAAACAAAGCTGAATCGTTAAAACAGTATCTAGCGACGGCTCTTGGTGGAAAGAAATTCTCAACAGATAAAGTAGTGGTATCATTCCGTAAGACTTCCAGTGTGAATGTGACGGATGTATCTAAGTTGCCGGAACAGTATTTGAAGCATGTAGAACCGACAGCGGATAAGACAGCAATTAAGGCTGCAATCAAAGCCGGAACTGTTATTGATGGTGCTGAAATCGTGGAAGGTCAGAGTATTTCTATTAAGTGAGTTGAGATTATTGAGGGACTACCTTTTTGGCAAGTCGGATAGGAGAAGATTATGAGTGATAAAAAATTTGTGCTCACACCAAAGAAAAGAACATATACAAAGGCTAGAAGCGAGCCTGTCAGAATCCATAAAGATTCATATAACACATTAGTAGATATGGCGAATGAGAGCACGATGAGCATGAGCGAAATAGCATCTAAGGCAATTATGTTCGCTTATGAGCATTTGTCTTTTGGAGATAAAGAAACGGAGGAAGATTAATAATGGCAGAAACAGTAAAAGCTCCAATGATTTATAGTGCAATCAGTAAAGTTATGGCGGATATAGGTGCTGTTGGAAAGAATCAGAGAAATACACAGCAGAACTTCATGTTTAGAGGAATAGATGCGGTTATGAATGCAATTAATCCGGCATTGATAAAACACAAGATATTTGTTGTTCCAGAAATTTTAGAGCAGAGCAGAGAAGAGAGAACAACGAAAACAGGTACACACTTAATTTATTCCATTTGCAAAATCAAATATACATTTTATGCGGAAGATGGTTCCAGCATCTATGCAATCACTATTGGAGAGGGCATGGACAGTGGAGACAAAGCAACCAATAAAGCAATGGCAATCGCTTTTAAGTATGCATGCTTTCAGGTATTCTGCATCCCAACAGAGGAAATGAAGGATCCGGATGCGGAAAGTCCGGAAGTGACAGAAAAGCGAAATAAACCAACTTCCACCAAGAAGGAGAAGGTTTCTGCAGAAAGTAAAGTTGGAGAACAGGAAATTTCTAATATAACAGCAGAACTCAGTCGAACCGGCTTAACGGAAGCAAAGATTTGCTCTGCATTTGGAGTGAAAAAGATTTCAGACATGACAATGACACAGTATGCATCTTGTATGAACAAATTCAAGGTAACACCGGACAAGAAGGGAGAATAAGTCATGAATAGAGTTGAGTTATCGGGCAGATTAACGAAGAAACCAGTAATAAGCTATTCGCAGAACGGAAGCTCTGTTGCGCGTTTTTCTCTAGCAGTAGACAGAACGGTCAAAAGAGGGGATAACTGGGAGCATGAAGCAGATTTTATCCCATGCGTATGCTTTGGCAAAAAAGCAGAGTTTGTAGAAAAGTATTTTGATAAAGGCGATTTTGCAATCGTTACAGGAAATATTAAAACTGGAAGTTATGACGACAAAGACGGAGTTAGACATTACACAACAGATGTGTGGGCAGAAAATATCGAATTTGGTGGCAGCAAATCAGATAATGCAAAAAACACTTCTGGTTCACAGGCAAATGTGGACAATGATGGATTTATGAATATTCCGGATTGCATTGACGAAGAAGTCCCGTTTAACTAAGGTGGTGTTTATTTGCAAATTCAAATTGATAGCAGAGAAAAGGCAAAAGCCATAAAGAAGATTTTATCAGAGTTTGATAATCAAAAAATACAGTACTATGTTTCAAAACTTTATGTTGGCGATTATATGAACTTAGATAATCCAAGGGTAGTGGTAGACAGGAAACAGAATCTTACAGAGGTATGTGCGAATGTCTGCCAAGACCATGAGCGGTTTCGAGCAGAATTGATTCGTGCACAGGAAGCAAGCATTAAAGTTTATGTTTTAGTGGAGCATGGTAAAGATATTTCCTGCATGGAAGATGTGATTTGGTGGCAGAATCCCAGGCTAAAAAAATCACCCAAAGCAATTACTGGAGAGCGGTTGTATAAGATATTGCAAACATTGGAAAGAAAGTATAAATGCAAGTTTTTATTTTGTAACAAAGACCAGACAGGAAGAATGATTGTGGAGATATTAAGTGATGATACTAGAAGAAATTAAAAGCCAGTATTCCATGAGAGATATAGTTGGAAGATACGGTTTTCATCCGAACAGGGCAGGTTTTATATCCTGTCCCTTCCATAAAAGCGATAGAACAGCATCCATGAAAATTTATAAGGATTCCTTTAACTGTTTTGGGTGCAGTGCAAATGGAGACATCTTCACATTTATCCAGAGAATGGATAATTGCGACTTTAAGACGGCTTTTTATTCCCTTGGCGGAACATATAAGAAGCCAAGTGACAGTTCCAAGTTGTCGGTTTATCGGTATAAAAGAGCAAAAGAAAAGAAACTTAGGAAAGAAGAACAGTTAAGGGCAAGGCTGCAGCATAACAATATGCTTCTGGGAGTATATGTTGTGTGGCTGAAACGATTAAAGCCATTATCTGATGCATGGTGTGATTGCATGAATGAACATACAAAATGCTTGGGCATTGATGAAGAATTACAAAAAGAACTGGAAAGGGGGGTGAGAATCGGCGATGAAGCCATTAAAAGAGTATGATGCGAAAACAATATTAAAAGAAAATATATTTGAAGAAATTTTCGCAGAGGATGATTTGATAGCACGGTCCTATATGATTGCTGATTTATCTCTCAGATCTAAGGAACTGAATGTAAAAGGTCAGTTTGACATGATTTTAAAAGCACATGAAAAAGCAATTCGTGAGGAAAAGAAAGAGGAAAAACGCACGCAGATGGCACATCCATCTTCTGGTAGAGTGACGGAGTTTAATATTCCATTAGAAAAGCCATATACCAACATGGAGTGCGGTTCATGGTTTGCTAGTGAAACAGGAATTTATTCGCTGAATGTCATGGGAATGGAACAGAGGGCAAGCCGGCAGCCAATTCTTCCAGTGGATAGATTAGAGAATGTAGAGACTGGAGAAGAGCAGATAGTCCTTGCATTTAAGAGAAATTACCGATGGAAAGAGATTACTGTCGGAAAAGAAGTAATTGCATCTGCCAGTAAAATTGTAGCTTTGGCTAAATATGGATTATCTGTTACCAGTGAAAACGCAAAGTATCTGGTTAAATATCTAAATGATGTGGAAGCATTGAATAATGATGAAATCCCAATAAGGCAATCAAGCTCTAAATTGGGATGGCAT
>JAGALK010000052.1 GCA_017625255.1 Lachnospiraceae bacterium | reverse complement strand
GGATACAGATTATCATAAAGTGCCCGTCCTTCTCTTAAAAATTCCGGTGAAAAAATAATATTTTCTGTCTGGTATTTCTCACGGATGGAATTGGTATAACCAACTGGTACAGTAGATTTGATAACCATTATGGCATCAGGATTGATTTCTAAAACTAGTTCAATAACGGCTTCTACACTGGAAGTATCAAAGAAATTCATCTTTGGATCATAGTTGGTAGGAGTGCTGATAATGATAAAGTCAGCATTCTTGTATGCTTCTTTTGCATCCGTTGTAGCGGTAAGATTTAATGTATGATTGGTAAGATAATCTTCAATTTCAGCATCGACAATTGGGGATTTTTTATGATTAATCATATCGATTTTTTCAGGAAGAATATCTACTGCAAATACTTCGTTATGCTGAGAAAGCAGAACTGCATTGGAAAGACCAACATAGCCTGTTCCGGCAACAGCAATTTTATAAGAATTTTTTGGATTGCTCATATGTGCCTCCATTCATAAAATTAACAGGTTAATATAAACTACACATACTATAAAATATAAAAAATCTAAGCGTATTTTCTATGCCTGATTTTGAATATCAAAATTATAAGCGTACCCTTTTAGAAAGTCAATAGATGTGGTACAATGGCTGTTGGACAAAATTAGTAACGATTTGTTAGGCGAAGTAAAAGTCGTAGAAATGGAGTACAGGATGTTGGGTTTTGAGAAAAAAGATGCAGTAAGATTATATTATTATAAATATCCGAATATTGGAGATATCTTAAATGAGTATTTAGTGGAACAGATTTTTCATGTGAAAGCAATAGAAGAGCCACATATTACAGCAGAAATGATTGCAATTGGCAGTGTGCTTGACCGTTTATTAAAAGAGGGAAGAATTAGCAAGAAGCTTTTGGCAATGCAGAAAGATGCTGACAAAGAAAATCCTATTCATGTATGGGGAACCGGACTCATGTATGACTACGATACAAAGCAGGAATTCATTCGTCCGTTGAAGGTACATGCAGTGAGAGGGGAATTGACCAGAAAAAAGGTTTCTGAATTTTTGGGAAAAGAGTGTAAATGTGTACTTGCTGATCCGGGACTTCTGGCTTCGCTTTTAGTGCCTAAAAACATAGAGAAAAAATTTGATGTGGGAATTATTCCACACTATGTTGATGCTGATGAGCCGGTTATGAAAGAAATGAAGCAGTGTTATGAAAATTCGGTAATTATAAATGTAAAGGCAGAGCCTATGAAGGTGCTTAAAAAGATTGCCAGATGTCGTACAATTGTTTCGACGAGTCTTCATGGTCTGATTATTGCGGATAGCTTTCATATACCAAATCAGTGGTGTGTCTGCTCCGATAGGATTTTAGGTGATGGCTTTAAATTCAGAGATTATTATTCCGCTTTTGGCTTAGAGGCAAAACCTGTTGATCTTCGCAAAGATAAGCTTCCTGATATTGTAAAGATTAGAGAAGAATATGCGGTTACAGAAGCTATGGTCAAACAAAAACAGAAAGAACTGATTCGTTGTTTTCCATATAAAACACTTCGTACCTATTTGAAAAGCTATAAAATTTAGGATAAAAAGTATAAGAAATGCAATCGAAAAATGGAAGATTTTTTGTTGTTGTGTTACTTGGAAGTGATATTAATTTTGTTTGAAAAGTGGCATAGAAATGGTGTGATTTATGGAAAAGAAAGATGTATATAATATTGCAAAATTTATTACAGTATTTTTGGTAGTGCTTGCCCATGTAACCAGAATGTACACTGGAATTGGCGTTGTAACACCGGTTATGAAGTCTTTGTTTTTGAAGTATGTGACAGAGTATATTTACTCTTTTCATATGCCGTTATTTATCCTTCTGTCAGGCTGTGTATTTGGTTATTGTATTGAACAGGGAAAATACAAGGATAGGTTTGACTTTATTGTTAAAAAATGCAAAAGACTTGTTTTTCCGTATTTTGTATTTGGACTTTGTTATGTAACACCGGTTATGGTGTTATTGCATTTTACGAAGCAGAGTTTTTGGGAATATTTTATAGAGGGAATTGTCTTTTCTAGAAATTCCAGGCATTTATGGTATATTTTAGCGTTATTTTGGATTTTTGTAATTGCTGTTTTCTTGAGGAATGTCCTGTTAGATGGAAAGAAACTTTTTTTGGTTATGTGCGTTTCTGTTATGGTATATTTTCTGAGTGAAAGAATAGAGCCTGTGTTTCAGTGGAAGGCAGCAGCGTCTTATCAGATTTTCTTTTTTCTGGGCGTATGTGTAAATAAATATTTTGATTATGTATTTGCCGGATGGAAAGAAAAATGGTATTTGGCAATTCCGTTTGGTTTATTAATATTACTGCGTTTTACCAAAGTAGGAAAGGATTTTTATCTGCTATATGCGATTCTTGGAATTGTTATGATTCTGGGTATTAGTACATATCTGTCAGAAAAGAATTTTATGCGTTTTTCTATTGTAAAAAAGATAAATAATAATGGTTATGGAATTTATTTTTTTCATCCTATGATTATTTATGGTTTGTTTGCAATTACTTATCAAAAAAGTATTCCGCCAATGTTGTTAAGTACAGTGATTTTCGGAATTTCCTTTGTCATGTCATATTATCTGACAGTGATGGTAAAAAAGCTTCATATGGGATGTATTATTGGTGATTAGCTTGTTCTTTTGGTGGAATTGAAAGGACGATAAATGATTAAAAAATAGTAAATTTTAGAATGAATTTATATTAGAAATG
>JAGALK010000051.1 GCA_017625255.1 Lachnospiraceae bacterium | reverse complement strand
GTATCTTCTTTTGTATTTTGTTTTGTGTGGTAACTTAACAATAGATACTTTTTAAAGAGGAATCAACTGCCTTTTTTAGAAAGAATAGAAAAACTGCGCCACAGCCTTGGCAGGCCATCGCGCAGCGATTTTGTTCAATTGGAATTTCACTTTAAAATGTCAAAAAATGTTGAAATCGCTCATATAATAATGTTATCATATTACGAAGAAGAAAAAGAAAGAGGGAGTTAAATGAGTCGATACATCAGAATTGTGTTGTCGATAGCAATTTATCTGTTTGGTGTTGCTTTGGCAATTTATGTGGGCGGTTGGATATTAATCGTAAAACCCGTCAAGAATACCATTGTCGCATATACATTGGGAAATTTGACGATTCCACAGCTAATTATAAATGTCATAAAATGTATATGTTCATTAACCGTAGCTGGTTTTATCTGGTCTTTAGGATATATTGCCAGCAATTTGGTATATGATAGTAGAGATGAAAAAAGCGCTGTCTAGGCGCTTTAATTTTAGGAGGAGCAACTTTATGAGCAAAATAGCAATTGTTTCAGACAGTAATAGTGGTATTTTACCGGAGGAAGCAAAAAAACGCGGAGATATCTTTATTATATCCATGCCGTTTTTTATTAATAATGAAACCTATTTAGAGGGTATTGACTTAACACAGGAGCAGTTTTATGAAAAATTAGCAGAGGGCTGTGAAATATCTACATCTATGCCTTCTGTTGCGACTGTAACGGAATTATGGGATGAATTATTAAAGGAATATGATGAAATTGTGCATATTCCAATGTCTAGCGGATTAAGCAGTTCCTGTGAAACTGCGTATATGTTGGCACAGGATTATGATGGAAAAGTTGTTGTTGTAAACAATCAGCGTATTTCTGTTACACAAAAGCAGTCCGTATGGGATGCAAAGATGCTGGCAGAGCAAGGAAAATCAGCAGCAGAAATCAGAGATATTTTAGAGAGAGAGAAGTTTGAATCTTCTATTTATATTATGGTAGATACTTTGACATATTTAAAAAAAGGCGGAAGAATCACACCGGCAGCGGCAGCTCTTGGTACATTGCTGCGTTTAAAGCCTGTATTACAGATTCAAGGTGAGAAGTTAGATGCTTTTGCAAAAGCAAGAACGGTAAAACAGGCAAAATCTGTCATGATTGATGCCATAAGAAACGATATAACAAATCGTTTTCATGATCCTGAAGTTAAAAATGTTCATTTGGAAATGGCATATACCTATGATACGGTAGCAGCAGAAGCCTTTAAGGCAGAAATAGAAGCAGCTTTTCCGGGCTGTACCGTTACGGATATGGATCCATTATCTTTAAGTGTTTCCTGTCATATCGGACCAGGTGCTTTGGCTGTTGCATGTACGAAGAAGCTTCCGGAATTGATGTAAGCTATGGATGTGAATTTAGAATATTATCGAATATTTTATTATGTAGGTAAGTATAAAAATATTACTATGGCTGCAGAGGCATTGGCGTTATCTCAGCCGGCAGTTAGTCAGGCAATTAAAAATCTGGAAAAAAACTTAGACAGCAGTTTGTTTATCCGTACATCTAAGGGTGTACGGCTGACACACGAAGGAGAAGTTCTTTATTCTTATGTAAAGCGTGGTTATGAAACCATTCTTCTTGGAGAGAAGAAGTATAGAGAAATACTGGATATGGAGCATGGGGAAATCTGTATAGGTGCCAGTGATATGACCTTACAGTTTTATCTGCTATCCCATTTAGAAGCATTTCATGAAGAATATCCGGGAATAAAGGTGACCGTTACCAATGCACCAACACCGGAAACCTTAAAGCATTTGCAGGGTGGAAAAATTGATTTTGGTGTGGTAAGTACACCAATCATATCAAAGCATAATTTTTCAATTCATCCGGTTAAAAAAATTCGGGATATATTTGTTGCAGGACGAAAATTTGCTTATTTGAAAAACAGGGTGCTGTCGTATCGTGAATTGGAAAATCTTCCGATTGTATGTTTGGAAGAAAATACTTCCACAAGAAGATTTGTAGAAGAATTTTTAAAAGAACAGGAAGTGACTATTCAGCCGGAATTTGAATTAGCAACCAGTGATATGCTGATACAGTTTGCTGTCAGAAATCTAGGTGTAGCTTCAGTGGTAGAAGATTTTGCTTTTGACAAAATACAAAGTGGTGAGCTTTTTCAGTTACAATTTGAAAATGATATACCCTATAGAGATTTTTGTGTTGTTTATGATGCAAAAGTCCCTTGTACAAGGGCTGCAAAAGAACTGTTATCCCGACTTTTGCAGGGGAAATGACATAAAAATAACTTATATCAGGCATAATAAACATTGATTTTACTTATGATAAGCATTTGTGTACAATCAAAAAGTAGAAACAATAAAAGACTGTGTTTTTACACAGTCTTTTTTTATTTAGAGATTTTTCGTCATAAGGAGGACAATAAAATGGTTAATGCTGTTGTTGGAGCAAATTGGGGAGATGAAGGAAAAGGAAAGATTACAGATATGTTGGCAAAGGAAGCGGATATTATCGTTCGTTTTCAAGGGGGAGCAAATGCGGGACATACTATTGTAAATGATTATGGAAAATTTGCTTTGCATACCTTGCCATCGGGTGTTTTTTATAATCATACTACAAGTATTATCGGAAATGGTGTTGCATTGAATATTCCGGTATTATTTAACGAAATCAAATCTATTACAGATCGTAATGTACCAATCCCAAAAATCTTAGTATCAGACAGAGCACAGATTGTTATGCCTTATCATATTTTGTTTGACCAGTACGAGGAAGAGAGACTTGGCGGGAAATCCTTTGGTTCTACCAAATCAGGAATTGCACCATTTTATTCTGATAAATATGCAAAAATCGGTTTTCAGGTAAACGAGTTATTTCATGAAGAGGCTTTAAAAGAGAAAATTGAACGGGTATGTGAAATGAAAAATATTCTTTTAGAGCATTTATATCATAAGCCACTAATAGATCCGGTGGAATTATTAGAAACCATGCATGAATATAGAGATATGGTAGCTCCTTATGTATGTGATGTTTCCTTATATTTGGATAAAGCTATAAAAGAAGGTAAAAATATCCTTTTAGAAGGCCAGTTGGGGACATTAAAAGATCCAGATCATGGAATTTATCCAATGGTTACCTCATCTTCAACATTAGCTGCCTATGGAGCAATTGGTGCAGGTATTCCTCCTTATGAAATTAAAAAGATTATTACTGTATGCAAAGCATATTCTTCGGCGGTAGGCGCAGGAGCATTTGTCAGTGAAATTTTCGGTGAAGAAGCAGACGAGCTTCGAAGAAGAGGTGGAGATGGCGGTGAATATGGTGCAACAACAGGACGACCAAGAAGAATGGGATGGTTTGACTGTGTTGCCAGCAAATACGGTTGTCGCTTGCAGGGAACAACAGATGTTGCGTTTACTGTGTTAGATGTATTAGGATATTTAGAGGAAATTCCAGTGTGCGTAGGATATGAAATTGACGGCGAAATAACAACTAACTTTCCGGTAACCGGTAAATTAGAAATGGCAAAGCCTGTGTTTGAAATATTGCCCGGCTGGAAAGAGGACATTCGAGGAATTCATAAATATGAAGATTTACCGGAAAACTGTAAAAAATATATTGAATTTGTAGAAGAAAGAATTGGCTATCCGATTACCATGGTTTCTAACGGACCGGGAAGAGAAGATATTATCTACCGTAAATAGTGCTTTTTTTAGAATTTGCTTGTATTTACTGGAAATTACTGCTATACTTTTCTTTAGTAAAATAGTAGTAAGAAAGTAAAAAAAGTAAAATTTTGGAGTGGGTTTTATATGGCAACGCTAAAGGAATTATCAAAAATAACGGGCTATTCCATTACAACAATATCCAGAGTTCTAAATGAGGACGAAACACTCAGTGTAACTGATGCCACAAGGAAAATGATTTTAGAAACAGCGGGGAAGATGGATTATGTTGGCAAAAACAGTGCACAAAAAAAGCAAACAGAAAAGCAGTTAAAAATTGGAATCGTTGAAATGGGAAATGGTCAGGTTCAATTAAAGGATACCTATTATCTCTATATGAAAAGCAATGTAGAGAATAGTTGTTTTGACCATGGAATCGAAACGGTTATGATGCAGTACGATGAATCAGCCGGAAAGTATAATTGCGCTGTGGCAAAAGAATTGAATGGAATTCTTGCCATCGGACAATTTAAGGAAGAACAGGTTGAAGCTATGCAGAAGTGGACTTCCAACATTGTATTTGTTGATTCTGCTCCATGTCCGGAAAAATTTTGTTCTGTAGTACCTAATTTTGAGGTAGGAATCCAACAAGGATTAAATTACCTGAAAAAATCAGGACATAGAAGAATTGCGTTTGTAGGTCCGAAATACGCAACAGATGCAAATAACAGACAGGCTTTAGAGCTTAGAAGAAAATTGTTTAAGGAGTTTACCAAAAACGACACTGATTTACAAGGAACATTAATTACAACAGAATGGCAGGAATATGATGTAACCGAACGGATGATTGCTTATTTAAAGGGATTAACCGATGAGGATGAGAAACCAACCGTATTTTTTGCTTTTAATGAAACAACTGCTATGAGTATACTTCGGGCATTGCAGATTATGGAGTATCAGGTTCCGCAGGATTTTAGTATTCTTGGTTATAATGATACCGTTTTAGCAGGACTTACACAGCCGCAATTATCCGGTGTGCGTATTCAGATAGAGGAAATGGCAAAGCTTGGTGTAGATATGCTGATAAGGAATATCAAAGGAGAATTCTTAGTACCATTAAAGGTAATGGTACCATCTGTTTTGGTGGTACGAGAGAGTGTAAAAACAATAACAGAATAATAAGAAGAGCAGATATATGGTATATATTGAACTAATATCTGCTTTTTTTGTACGCATTTCAAAAATAAGTTGAATTTTTTAGTAAAAATGGGTAAAATGTACTAGAGAGGTAAAAGGTTATGCCATCAGCCTGTTATCTGAATAATATATATAGGGAGGACAAACGATGAAAATGAAATTTGCAAAGAAATTGCTTGCAGGCGTGTTGAGTGCAGCAATGGCAATTACAGCATTGCCGGCAGCAAGCACAGATGCTTTAGCAGCAGAAACTGGTGTTGAGCCGGTATTATTTTATGACATGAGTCATGATGGTAGTACATTGCTTGATGTCAGTGGAAATGGGCATAATGCAGCTATGGTTGGATTTGCCGACACAGATTATACCGGAACAGAAGGAAACTATGAGATTAGTTTTGACGGTTCTGACAATTATGTGCAGATACCTGCTTCTGTGAAAGAGAAATTAACAGACGAAAAATTTACAATTACAGCTACTTTTAAGAATAGTGTAAAGTCAAACGCATGGTTATTTACATTAGGAACAACCGTTTCTACATGGCCAAATGTTACAAATTATCTTTTTGTAGCACCAAATTCCAGTGATGGAAATTATAATGCCAGTATTTTAGGTGCGATCAAAGATGGTTCAACAGAGCACAGATGTCCGACAGATATTCTTTTGACACCGGACAAAGAAAGATACAATACCGTTGCAGTTGTTTATGATAATGGTAATGTTACATATTATTTAAATGGTGTAGCAAATACAGTGACAGAAAGTGGTGTTAGTGTAGCAGCAATGCTTGAAGCAAACAGTACAAGTGACTGCATCGGATATATCGGAAAATCATTATATCAGCCAGATCCATTCTTTACAGGTACAATGACTGAATTTAAGATTTATGATGATGCATTATCCACAGATGTTGTAAAGAGTGCTACATTAAAAGCATATATTCAGGATAATCCGGATGTAGACTTTGGCTTGGAATCAGCAATTCTTGGTGATAACGAAAGTCTTGATATGGTTACACAGGATTTGAATTTCCCTGCAGAAGTAAATGGAATTGCATTGACATGGGAATCTTCTGATACAACTGTAGTAGGCAATGATGGCAAGGTTACACCTGCTGCAGAAAGCAAAACAGTTACAATTACAGTAACAGGTGCGTATGCAGGTGAGACAATTATGACAGAAGAATTTTCTGTAACAGTAGTAAATCCATCTTCAGCAGATTATGATTTACTTGATATTCCAAACAAAGATAATATCAGAGGAAATATCACATTACCATCTACAGGTGCATATGGAGCTCCTATCACATGGGAATCTTCAAATGAAGCAGTTATCAGCACAGCTGTTGTAGAAAATGAAGGTTATGACAGCACTCCTGCAGGTGTGGTAACACGACAGGCTGAGGATACAAAGGTTACTTTAACAGCTACAGTAGGTGAAGGTGCAGCCGCTAAAGCTAAAGCCTTTGAAGTAACTGTAAAAGCAAAAGCAGATGCTGTTGGAGAAAATGATTTAACAGACTATGTTATGGCATATTTTGTTGGTGATGGCGCAGGACAGGAAAAAATCTATCTTGCAACAAGCCGTGATGGTTTGAATTTTGAAGAAATCAATGATGCACAGGTATTTATTGAATCTACAATGGGTGAAGAAGGACTTCGTGATCCATACATCTTCCGTTCAGCAGAAGGCGATAAGTTCTACATGATTGCAACAGACCTTTGTATTGGTGCCGGTAAAGGTTGGGGCGCAGCGCAGACCGCCGGAAGTCAGGCAATTATGGTTTGGGAATCTGAAGATTTAGTAAACTGGAGCAATCAGCGTATGGTAACAGTCAGTGAACAGATTGAAGCTGGTTGTACATGGGCTCCGGAAGTATATTACGATGATATTACAGGCGAATATATTGTTTTCTGGGCATCAAAAGTAAAAGCAGATAACTACAGCAAACAGAGATTATATTATGCAAAGACCAGAGATTTCTATACTTTTACAGAACCAAAAGCATGGATTGATATGGAAGGAATCAGCACAATTGATACAACTGTAGTTCGCGATGATGATGGTACATACTATCGTTTTACAAAGAATGAGAATGGTGATCAGAAGCGTATCTTCATGGAAAATCCGATTCCATGTTAGGAGAATGGACTTCTGTTAATTCCACATCTTTATACAATGAGCAGTGGGTTGAAGGTCCATGCTGTTTCAAATACAATGCAGACGACAGAGAAGCTGCTGGTGGTAAATGGTGCTTATTATTAGACGATTTTGGTGGTATCGGTTACTATCCAATGGTAACAAACGATTTGTCCGCAGATGAAGTAGTATTTACAGAACAGAGTGCAAACTTACCAAAAATCATGAAACCTCGTCATGGTACAGTAATGCCAATTACAACAGACGAATATATGGCATTAATGAATGCATATGGTACACCAAAATTAGCAGATGGAAGTATCCCAAGCTATGTAAAAGCAGGATATGAGCTTCCGGCAGAAGTTGATGTAGTATTTGCCGGAGAGACAAAGAAAGTTGCAGTAACATGGGACAAAACAGCAGCAGATTTTACAGAAGCAGGAAAAACTGTAACCGTAACAGGAACAATCGCTTCTATGAATAATGCAACTGTTACAAAGACAGTAGAAGTTGTTTCTGACAAATTAATTTACTTTATTGACTCTGGTGTAGGAAGCTGGAATACAAATATGCCAACTTCTGAAGCCTATACAGAAATGGCAAAAGCAATTACACTTCGTAATGAAGCACCGGATCAGTTCTATACAGCAGGAAGCTGGGGTTATGTAAATGATGCAGAAAATCTTACTACATCAGGAAACCGTACAAGTACTACAAGTTCCATTTATACAAATGGATGGTGGGCAAGAGGCGGTTATGATTGTGAATACATCATTCCGTTAGAAAGTGGTTTATACAAAGCAACCGGTTATTTTGCTGAATGGTGGAGTGTAAGCCGTGCAATGAAGTTCTATGCAGAGTACACAAATGATAATGGTGAAACTGTACAGAGTGAAGTGGAAAGCTTTACTATTTCAGGAAGTGATCAGAAAACAGTAACATTAAACTTTGATGTTACAGGTGTTGCAGATGTGACAGATGTACACATTATTGCAGCAAAGGGTGCAAGTGATGATCCTGTAATTTCAGGTCTTGCTATTGAAAAGCTTGCAGGTGGAGAAGAATTAGAAGCAGCAAAAGCAGAAGCAGCAAAAGCTCTTGAAGCTGTAACTGTATCTCCTGCAGAAAAAGAATTATTAATTGGAGAAAAGGTTACTCTTGAAGTTGTATATCCGGAAGGATTTGAAGCTAAATTAGCAGCAGCAGGTTTAAGCGTTGCAAGCACTAGATTTAAGAGTTCCGACACAGCGATTGCAAAAGTAAGCTCTACAAAAGGTGTTGTAGAAGCAATTGCCGTAGGTAATGCAGAAATTACAGCTACTATGACTTTAAATGACGGAACAAAGAAAGAGTTAAAAGCAGCAATTACTGTAAAAGAAGAACAGACAACTCCGGATCCAACACCAAATCCGGACCCGACACCAAATCCAGACCCAACACCAAATCCTGGAGATGGTCAGGTACAGACACCGGTAGTTGAAGAAACAGTAATTAAGTTAAATATCACAAAAGCAACAATTGGTGCAAATGAAAAAATCACATTATCAGCAGAGGTTACAGGTGCAGCAAAAGATCAGGCTGTGACATGGAAATCAAACAATGAAAAAGTGGCAAAAGTAGTAAATGGTAAAGTAACCGCTAACAAGAAGAAAACTGGTAAAGCTGTGATTACTGCCACAACAGCAGATGGTAAGAGTGCAATTTGTACAATTACAGTAAAAGCTGCTCCTAAGAAGATTACAGTAAAAGCTGGAAAAACTACATTAAAGAAGGGTAAAACAACCCAGATTAAAGTGAAAAAATTCACACCAAAGAATGCAGCAAGCTACAAGCTTACATATAAATCCAGCAATAAGAAGGTTGCAACTGTAGATGCTAACGGTAAAGTTACAGCAAAGAAAAAAGGTACAGTTAAGATTACAGTTACAACTTACAACAAGAAAAAAGCAACGATTAAGATTAGAGTAAAATAATCTTATATTCACGAAACAGGGTTCAAATTGCATGATTTGAACCCTGTTTTTTTGGTACATTTACCGAAAAAAGTAAAAAAGTAAAAATTTTACTAAAAACAATTGAAATTAGAAGTGAAACAAAATAAAATAGTAATGATAAAAGAAAACAAGTTGCTTATTTTTAGTGACATTGTAAGGGAGGAAAAGGAATGAAACGAAGAAAGTTTCTACAAAGAGTGCTGACAGGTGCACTGGCAGGAAGTATGGTAATTTCATCCGTACCTGCAAATACTGTATCTGCAGCAACAGCAGCACAGGTGGCAGGAGAAATTTCTGTAAATCCGAATATGCATTACCAGACATTAGATGGATGGGGAACATCCATGTGTTGGTGGGGAAATGTAATTGGTTCCTGGGGGGACAAGGATTTTAATGGAAATGGCACACCTGACCGTGAAGAAATTGCAGAGCTTGCATTTTCACCGGAATACTTAAACTTAAACATTGTTCGATACAATGTGGGTGGTGGTGACAAGGAAGACACCTCTATGAAGCGAGTAGAAGGTCTTGTACCGGGATGGACCGTAGATATGACCGGTACAGCAGACGGTACAGGAGCATTTAATGCAGATGCATTTTATGCAAAAGACATTACAGAAATGAATGATGCCGGTCAGCTTTGGATGTTAGATCAGGCAAACAAATGGCGTGAAAAAACAGCAAAAGAAAATGGCACAGAAAATGATATTATCAACGAAGTATTTTCTAATTCACCGCCATATTATATGACAAATTCCGGCAGTTCAACCGGTGGTGTAAGTGCTGTATCTAACTTAAAAACAGATTGTTATGATGATTTTGCAACTTACATGGCAAGAGCTGGAAAATGGATTGATAATTACTTAAATAAGACTTATGGTACAGGTGTAGATTATATTGAGCCAATGAATGAGCCGGATACTAATTATTGGGCATACGGCAGTACCAAACAGGAAGGCTGTACATTTGAAACAGGCGAAGAAATGTCTAATATGCTTACAGAAATGAAAAAAGCATTAGCAGCAGAAGGTTTGGATGATACAGTTGAAATTCAGGCTACAGACGAAACCTCTTTAGCTTCAGCAATCAATTCTTTTGAAAAGTTAAGTACAGAAGCTAAGAATTCCATGACAACCATCGGTGCTCATACTTATAGCGGAAGCGATGCTGAAAGAGTAGAATTACGCGATCTTGCGGCAGCGTATGACAAAGAGTTATGGATGTCCGAGATTACTAAAGGTAAAGATGGTAACGGACATGACACAGCACATGACTCTATGATATTAGCAAATACACAGGGACAGAGTGAAAGTATGATGGCTGACCTTAAATATATGCAGCCTTCTGCATGGGTATTATGGTTAGTAGCAGACAGTGAGTATGAATGCTTAAAGGTAAATGGTAACTGGGGATTAATTCATGCCGTATTTGAATCTGATGGTCCTGTAAAGGATTACCATACAAACCTCTTTAACAGTGATGGAACTGTAAAAGATGGTGTACCGGGTGAAGGCTATTGGGCAGTTACAAAGCAGTTTTATGTAATGATGCAGTACAGTAAGTACATTAAAGCAGGCTATACAATGATTGACATCGGTGATGATGATATGTGTGCTGCTCTTTCACCGGATGGAAAAGAATTAGTTATTGTAGCAAATAACTTCTCTGGTGATCGTACAACAACGATTGATTTAACAGCATTCAAGAATGCAGCAACAGCAAAAGTATATCGTACATCTGATGAAGAAAGCTGTGAATTAGTAGAGACACAGGATGTATCGGATGGTATCCTTGATGCTGCATTACCGGCAACATCTGTATCCACATTTGTAGTTGAAGTAGAGACTGATACAGATAATTATATTACAGAAATTAGCGCTGATGTACAGACTCCATCAGATGCGGGTATTGTAGTATCTGATATGAACAAATTTACAATGTCCGGTAAATGGACAAGTGCAAAGACAACAACAACCGCAGGTGCTTCTGCTGTATTAAAATTTGAAGGAGACAGAGCACTTATTTATGGAACAAAATCTTCTAGAGGTGCTGTAATCAATGTATCCGTAGATGGTGGCGAAGCTGTTGAAGTAAGTCTTGCATCCAGCAAATCTTCTACAGAAGCGTTGCTTTTTGATACAGGTGCATTAGAAAGCGGAACACATACCGTTGAAATGACAGTAGCAGCCGACCAGAAGAGCAAAGTATTTACATTAAATGGTGCAGAAATTGTACATGGTGAATTAGTAACCACAGGTGCAGCTATTCGTAAGATTATACCTTACAGTGGTGCTTTGAAAGTGTTCTTTGATGAGGTTAAAGGTGCATCCGGTTATACAGTCAGCTACGGAACTTCCAGAAAAAATTTAGATACAGAAGTTACAGTAGAAGAAAACAGTTTATTAGTTACCGGTCTTACAGATGGTCAGACATACTATTTCCAGGTAACAGACGATAAAGGTGGCGTATCCAATATCGTTGCCGGTGTACCGGGAGCTATGAATGATAATATAATGTACTATGTAGATGCAGGTACAGATGATGTGAATTCTCTTGCAAGCGGTGAAGAATTTGGTGTTTACAACAGTGTTTTAGATCAGGTATATGGTGTAGATACAATTACAGGCGCAAAATGGGGATATGTTGACAATTCAAATGGTGCATATTACAGCGATGGTGATGCATGGACCAGTGTTCGTGGTGATGAACAGGATACAGAAGGCAAAGGTCTGGAATATAAATTTGAACTTCCTGCCGGCTCTTATAATGTAACTATTGCTACAAAAGATCCATGGAGTAATAGTGGTCGTGCAATGGATTATATTATTAACGGTGCAACTGTAGACGAAAAAGTAGTTTCTCGCGGAGCAGCTGTAAGCGGCACATATCAGGTTGCAATGGATACGGATGGTGAAATGACTATTGCAGCTGTTCGTTCTGCGGGAAATACCAGTTCAGGCGATGACCCATTGATTAGTTTTATCAAGATTGAAAAATACGATGCAAATATCGTTTCTAGCGTAAAAGAACTGTCAACTGTTTATACAGTTGCAGGAGTTATACCTGAGCTTCCGGATACTGTTACTATGCTTACCATGAGTGGTGAAGAAGTAGAATCCGCAGTAGAATGGGAAAAAATAACAGCAAGTGATTTTGCTAATGTAGGTAAAGTTACTGTTGCAGGTACTACAGTTGAAGGCGGACTTGCCGTTACACAGTCCGTAGATGTTATTCAGGCAAATCCTGTATACTTCATCGACTGTAACTTATCAAGTTCCGAAAAGTATCAGACATTAAACGAATTAGCAGGCTTAAAGAATGAAGCAGCCGATAAAGCCTATACAGAAGGCTCTTGGGGTTACTTAGACGAATATGGTACATGTACTGGCAGTGATTCTTATGAAGCCGGTTGGTATGCAAAAGCCGGTCAGGCAATTAAATATACTATGCCATTAGAAGCAGGAACATATGATGTGTCCTTTGGTTTTCATGAGTGGTGGGGAGTTACTCGTCCAATGAAGATGGTGGCATATTATAATGAAACATCTAAAGAATTAGGTACAATTACAATTAACGGCTACAATAATTATATAAAAGAAACACAGTTGACATTAGATAGTGCAACAGATGTAACCTTTGCAGTAGAAATCAATGGTGATTCTGATCCTGTATTAAGCTTCTTACAGATTAATAACACCTTAAATACAGATGCATTAAAGGCAGTTGTTAATGAAGCAGCCGTATTAGATAATGCATATTTAGGTGAAACTGGTGTAGAAGCATTAGCAAATGCAAGAACAGCTTTAATGAGTTCTACAGCAACACAGGCAGATGTAGATGCAGCCGCAGCCGCTTTAACAGATGTGATTGGTTCAGCAGAAGATACCGCATTAGCATCTGAAAAAGCAGAATTACAGACTGTAATTGATGAAGCATCTGCTATGGATAAAGCTCCATATACAGCAAAATCCTTCGCAAAGGTTGAAGCTGCAGTTGAAGCTGCAAAAACAGTATTAGCAAAAGACGATGTTACAATTTCTGAACTTTCTGATGCTGCCGCTGCAATTGAAGCTGCAAAAGCAAAATTAGTAACATTAGAGTCTATTTTGACAGATGCATTAACCTATAATGCTGCTGATAATACAAATGATGTATACACAGCAAAGAGTTGGAGTGCATACGAAAAAGCATACGCAGATGCAGCAGCTTTAGCAGAAGCCGGAAATTATACAGAAGATACATTAAATACAGCAATAGCAGCATTAGAAGCGGCTTGTGATGCCTTAGTAAATAAGCTTCCATTAGGAAAAGCCATTGACGAAGCAAAAGCTATAACAAATGATGGTTATACAGAAGCAAGCTGGAATGCATTGACAGCAGCTATAACAGCAGCAGAATCTGTATATGCAAATGCAGATGCAACAGCAGCTGAATTTGAAGATGCTAAAAATGCTTTAGTAAATGCTAAGAATAGTCTTGTAACAGTAGTGGATGAAGCAAAGAATGAATTACAGACAGCGGTTAAGACTGTAGAAGCATCTGTAAAAGAACTCAAGGAAGCTGATTATACAGCAGAAAGCTGGACGGCTTTACAGAATGCCATCACAGCTGCAAAAGAAATCTATAATAGCACAACTGCAAGTGCAGATGATATCAAGAAAGCTACAAATGCTATGAATGATGCATTAAATGGACTTGTAAAGGCTTCTGTTCAGAATCCAAATCCGGAAAAGCCTGATGACAATCAGACACCAGTTGTTAAAGAAACTACAAT
The DNA here is from genome assembly GCA_017625255.1 of Lachnospiraceae bacterium. Classification (GTDB taxonomy): domain Bacteria; phylum Bacillota; class Clostridia; order Lachnospirales; family Lachnospiraceae; genus Roseburia_B. The sequence goes on along the minus strand of JAGALK010000051.1, from coordinate 382 downwards.
TACTTTAAATACATCCAAAATCAATATGGGTGCAGGAGAAAAGAAAGTAAAATTAACAGCAACTGTTGAAGGAGCTGCGGCAGATCAGGCAGTTACATGGACATCTGATAAGACTAATATTGTAAAAGTTAAAAATGGTGTACTTACAGCTGCTAAGAAAACAGGTACAGCTACCATTACTGCAACAACTGCAGATGGAAAAACAGCAACCTGTCATTATAGAAAAGCACCCACGTAATCTCCGTGGGTGCTTTTAGTGTATCACCTTGATATGCATTATACTGCACTACTCTTGATGCTGTTTACAACGACTTCGCTCTTGGCAATGATTCGATCAATGGACGAGGACATAGTATCTGTCATAGATAAATATGCTTCTAAT
>JAGALK010000050.1 GCA_017625255.1 Lachnospiraceae bacterium | reverse complement strand
GCATTTTTCTTCAAAATATTTTATACTGTTAATCATAGAGGACACCTTCCTTTGTTTGTATTTTGGTTGTCAGCCTTAAATACTTTATCACAAAGTGGTGTCCTCTTTTTTATTAATCCGAATAAAATTTTACGCTAGCGTTAAATTAATCCTAATTTTACAAACGCATTATAAAGTCCATCCTCGTGAATGGAATCCGTTATCATATCTGCTAATTCCTTGACCTCTGCTCTGGCATTTCCCATAGCTACGCCAATACCTGCATATTCCATCATTTCTAAATCATTTGCACCGTCACCAAGGGCAATGGAATCTTCTCTTTTAATACCTGTGTGATGAAGATAAATTTCCATACCGGTAGCTTTATTAATACCGCCGATACTGATTTCACCGGAATAGTCATCCATTTTGCCTAAACTCATAGGTACAACTTCAAAATAAGGTGCTAAATCAGCTGCGACTTTTTTTACAGGATATGGTCCGTTATAATAAACAATTTTTTCATTTTTTTCATTTTTCCAGGGCTCGTCTGTCACCTGCATATTGCCGATTAATCGTTCAATACGCAGTTCACTAAGACCATTACTGCTTAAAATATCCACCATACCATTTTTGCTGCGCTCATTGATTACAATACCGTCGTTGCTCTGGTAGCAAAAAAAGAATCCATTTTTTTCGAGATATTCAAAACTGCTTTTGCGGTGTTCTTCATCAATATAGGCATGGTAAATGTCTTTATCATCTGCCATAACAAAAGCACCGGCTGCGCCTACAATGCCGGAAAAGCCTAAGCTTAATAATTCATCATACATTTGAAAAAGGCTTCTGCCGCTGCAAATGACCATTTTGTGACCATTCGCTTTAGCCAATCGGATGGCTGTTTTGGCAGAGTTTGGAATATTCCCATTAAAATCTACTATTGTACCGTCGATGTCTAAAAATACTGCTTTTTTGTTCATGTCTGTGTCCTCGTGGAGTGAAAATATTTTTAATTAATTATTTATTAATTTGCGTACATATCATATCAAAAATTTTGTGTATAAGCAAATTATGAATAGTCTTTTCTTAGGTGGTATGTTAAAATAAAAAATACAAATAGATTTGTTGTAAGAGCAATCAGAGATGGAGATGGCAAAAGATGCTTAAAAAGTTATATGAAAAGAGTGAGATTTGGTTTGCAGTAACATGGATTATTGTTTACTGTGTATTGAAAAGTGTAGGGGATAGTCTTTCAGCAAGTATTGGTATTGGAGATTTGTGTACAGTTCCTATTTTGCTGATTCTTTCAGTTATTTTATATCTTTTTGTAAAGAATAATGGACTGTCTGAAAAATATGGTCTGTGTAAATCACAAATTTCGGCATCAAAGATGCTGTTTTATATTCCAGTATTGATTTTTGTGACAGGAAACTTATGGTATGGTGTTGCATTGAATGTTTCACCATTGGAAACACTACTATACATTTTGACAATGTTTTGTGTAGGTTTCCTTGAAGAAATGATATTCAGAGGATTTTTGTTTGAGGCGATGGTTAAAGATGGTATTAAATCTGCCGTTATTATATCTAGTGTAACCTTTGGCATCGGACATATTGTAAATCTTATTAATGGTTCGGGAGCTGAATTACTGCCTAATATTTTACAGGTTATATATGCAATTGCCATTGGATTTATGTTTGTAATGATATACTACAGGACAAAAAGTATGTTTGTTTGTATTGCTGCACATAGTATTTTTAACGCGTTAAGCATATTTGCCAATGAAGCAGTACGCACTGTTGAGCAGCGTATTTTGTCGTGTGTATGCTATATATTAATCTGTGGTTTATATGGATTATACATAGCTCTTAAAGTTAAGAAGGAGACAGAATGAAAACATCCACAAAATATTTAAAAATCTTCTGTAACCTGTTGCTTGCACTGACAGTTTTGCTGTTTATCGTATTTCTGCTTCCTAAAATTCTGGTATTTTTTATGCCGTTTGTAGTGGGATTTATCATATCATTAATTGCAAATCCTATGGTACGATTTTTGGAGAAACGCATTAAAATAAAAAGAAAATACGGTACAGTTATCATTATTGTGCTCACCATTGCTATTATCGTACTGGTATGCTATGGATTGGGAATGGCGTTGATTGTCGGCGTAAGAGGCTTCATGGATTATTTGCCAACCATGTATCAAAATGGTGTGGAGGAGCTTCGTCAGGCAGGAAAAGGTGTGCAGAATATTTTGGAAAAAATACCGGTTTTGCAGGAGCTTAATATATATGAGTTAGGAAAAGCTGCAAAGGAAATGGTTACAAATCTGATGTCAGGAGAAAGTGAACCAACAGTACAGGCGATAGGCGGATTTGCTAAAAACATTCCAAATATGTTGGTTAGTGTAGTGATGGGATTTTTGGCAACATACTTTTTTATTGCGGACAGAGATAGATTAATAGATATCTTAAATGAGAAGCTGCCGAAAGGTTTTAAGAATACCAGTCTGCGTATGTACAATGAAGTTATCAAAGTAGTAGGCGGTTATTTTCAGGCACAGTTTAAGATTATGGGGGTTATTTATGTAGTAATTACCATAGGTTTAATGCTGTTGGGAGTAAATTATGCATGGTTGATTGGCTTTGGTATTGCACTTTTGGATATGCTTCCGGTGTTTGGAACGGGAACTGTTCTGATTCCGTGGGCAGTGATAAAGCTGTTTTCCGGCAATTTTGCTACGGCAGCAGGAATGCTTGTGTTATATGTGGTGGCACTTTTGGTGCATCAGCTTATTCAGCCAAAGCTGGTAGGTGAGTCGGTAGGATTGAATCCTTTTGCAACATTGTTTTTTATGTATATAGGCTATCAGTATAACGGTGTATTGGGAATGATTATTGCTATTCCTGTGGGGATGCTTTTGATTAATAGCTATAAAGCAGGAGCTTTCGATACGATTATTTGGTGTATAAAAGAGATTATAAAGGACTTTAATACCTTTAGAAAAGTGAAGTTTTAGATATATTTTTAGCTTGTAAGAAAGGGTATATCATACTATACTTTAGGTAAAGAAAAGGAAGAGGAGGTTTGTGTCATGACAGTGTTTATCTGGTTAGGAATTATGATTTTGTTTATGATTATTGAGGCATTTACTGTAGGGCTTATGACGATTTGGTTTGCGGCAGGAGCTTTTGTGGCAATGATTGCCTGTGCATTAGGGATGGGAACTTTTGGACAGTTTGCAGTCTTTTTTGTGGTTTCAATTGTGCTGTTATATTTTACCAGACCAATTGCACTTAAGTATATGAATCCAAACAAAATCCGTACAAATTATGAGGATACTGTGGATAAAACCGTAAAAATAACAGAGACTGTGGATAATATTAACGGTACGGGAACAGCAGTATTAAATGGTCAGGAATGGTCAGCAAGAGCTAGAGAAGAGGGCATGATTTTACCGGAAGGAAATTTGGCAAAGGTCGTTGCCGTCGAAGGAGTAAAACTGATTCTTGTTCCCATAGAAGCTTCCACAGAAACAAAGGATGCATAAGTATAGCAGAAGAACTCTGTAGTGTATACAGAGTTCTTTTGAAGTTATAGGAAAAGGAGTAAAAATTATGAAAATCGTGTTTTTAGATGCAAAATCCATAGGTGAAGATATTGATTTATCTGGATTTGATGCGTTAGGAGAAGTTGTAAAATACAATTTTACAAAGGATGAAGAGGTACCGGAAAGAGTAGAGGATGCGGATGTTATTATTGTAAACAAGGTAAATATCAATGCAGAGACTATTGGGAAAGCCAAACAGATAAAAATGGTTTGTGTAACAGCAACAGGAACGAATAATTTAGACAAGGAATATTTAGAAAGCAACGGTATTATCTGGCACAATGTAGCGGGATATTCCACTGAATCTGTGGCACAGCATACCTTTGGTATGTTGTTTTATCTTCTGGAAAAGCTTCGGTATTATGATGATTATGTCAAGGATGAAAAGTATATTAATGATACAATCTTTACGCATTTTGCAAACCGTTTTCATGAACTGTGCGGTAAGACATGGGGAATTGTAGGTTTGGGAACTATTGGACGGAGAGTGGCAGGAATTGCCAAAGCCTTTGGGTGTGAAGTGATTTATTATTCCACCTCCGGCAAGAACCATACGAAAGACTACAAAGAGGTGGATTTTGATACACTTTTAGCAGTGTCAGATATTGTATCCGTTCATGCGCCATTGGATGAAAATACGCTGAATTTAATGGATAAAGAAGCCTTTTCTAAGATGAAAAAAGAAGCAATTTTCTTAAATTTAGGCAGAGGTCCGATTGTGGTAGAAGCAGATTTGGCAGATGCCTTAGAGGCAGGTGAAATTGCAGCTGCGGGACTAGATGTGCTGTGCAAAGAACCTATGAGTATAGATAATCCATTGAGAAGAATCAAGGATAGTGACCGATTGCTGATTACACCCCATATCGGCTGGGCAAGCGTGGAAGCCCGCACCAACCTGATGAATATTATTTTAGAGCAGGTCAGAAGTGGAAAGTAGTCCGCTGTGATAATGGCGGCTGCCAAGCTGTTTTAATAAATGCTGTAGGATATCTTCTTTTTGACGAAGAGAAAGCTCTTTAGAAAAGTAGTTTTCTGCGACAAAAAGAAGTGTAAGGTATTCTGTCTGTGCTTTTTCAAAGAGATCAAAAAAGCTTTCCGTGTAGATGTTATCCTCGTTCCACGGATTTTTCCAATGCTTGTGACAAATATTGCAGGGATCTTTAAAATACAAAAAATTATCTTTGGCAATTAGCGAAGAAAGTATCGGATGACCCGGAAAAACAGATTCTAACCGATGAATGAAAGCTTTTTTTATACCCGTTGCATCATAGAGCATACGGGTTCCTTTTTGTATAGCTTTTATAGCCTGCAATATCTGGTTTTTTGTAATTGTCAGTTTTGGATAGGTTTGGCGAAAGGCTATCACTAAAAGGGCAGAAACTATATGCATTTGTTCTTTTGTCAGCGAAATGACAGCTGTCTGATGAAATTCGCTGGGCAGCTTTCGCTTGAAAAACCAGAGCAGACTATTGTCGATATCCGTTTCTAAAAGAATATGACGCCCAATGGAATCTTTCTTTTGATACGAATTGGATCTGGCATAAATATAGGGATGACAGGTGGAATCTAAAAGGTAATGACCCATAAAACCAAGTGCATAGCTTTGGGCAATTTTTTGTTTTTCTGTTGTAGAAAACATCAAAGTCCCTTTGAATAAATGATATAAAAATGTCCCTGTATTTGTGGTATGCATAAGAGAACCGGGATTTTCTTTTTTAGATATATGGGGTAAAAAAGAATAAAAAAAGATATCCGGACCTTGCAAACCAAGAGAAAAAACCTGAGGATGTTTTTGTATTATATGTTTTAAATCGGAAGAGGGAAGTTTATGGTAAGTCTGCTGACCAAATAAATAATGTGTTGTAAATCCTGGCATAATATACCTCCTTAAGAGGTAGTATAACCCAATTTGTCAGGAATAAAAGGAAAATTATGAAAGTAAAAATAAATCCAGTTAAAAATAACTATATTGAAATAGACGAAAAATATGATGTGTTGGCAGCCGGAGTATTCATGCTTATCAGTAGTGTGTTTACTACATGGCTGATACAATATCTGTTATTGCCAAAAGAGTTGCGGGATGAAATGACAGGAGAAATGTTTTGGCTCAATGTATGCTGCTGTATGGGAATTTATCTGGTGATACAAGCCTGTACAAATCGAGTGGGATTAAGCTGTATGCTTTCCCATGTGATTTTGATTGCTTTTGCGTGCATCAACTATTTTGTATATGCATTTCGGGGCAATGAAATTACTTTTGGTGATATCAAATCTCTTAGAACGGGTATCAGTGTTGCATCTAATTATAAATTTACATTAAGTACACAGGTCAAAATAGCATTTTTGGTAACAATAATTTTTGTTATTTTCATGAGCAGAATCAAGATAAAATTTGCAAAACACTGGGTTATGCGGGCATTTTGTCTATCCCTTGCGCTGCTTTCATTTTCTTATGTGGCTATGAAAACAGACAATACCGTAACAGAAACATGGGAGCAAAAGGGGACATATCGGAATGGGTTTTTACTGAATTTCTGCTTGAGTATTCGAGATTCTTTTGTGGAAAAGCCAGAGCATTATTCGGTAGAAGCAATAGAAAAATTAGCGCAGGAATATAGCAAAAATGATACAAAAACCGTTGCTGCAAGCACAGAAAAAAAGCCTGCAATTATTGCTGTTATGGATGAATCCTTTGCCAATTTTGAGGTGCTAGGAGATTTACAGACCAATATAGAAGTGACACCGTTTATAGATTCTCTGACGCAAAATACGATAAAAGGGTATGCACTTGCACCGGTGTTTGGGGCAAAAACACCAAATTCTGAGTGGGAGTTTTTAACGGGCAACAGTACCGCGTGGCTGCCGGAAGGCTCTGTAGCATATCAGCAGTATTTTGAAAAAGAAAATGCCTATTCTTTGGTGGGGACATTAAAAAAGGAAAATTACACCTGTGTAGCCATGCATCCGTATTATGAAACCGGTTGGAGCAGGAACACAATTTATCCGAAGCTGGGATTTGATGAAATGTATTTTTTGGAGGATTTTGACCAGAGTAATCTCATGCGCGAATATGTATCAGATGCCACAATGTTTGATAAAATTATCGAAAGATATGAAGCGAAAAAAGGAGAGGAAAATCTGTTTTTGATGGGAATTACCATGCAAAATCATGGAGGTTACAGAGAACGGTATGCGAATTTTCCGGTGGAGGTTTTTGGAATCAATATTGGCTATCCGGATGTGAATCAGTATCTGTCTTTAGCCCATCAGACGGATATTGCAGTAGAAAAACTGATTACTTATTTTGACCAAGTTCAAGAGCCGGTCATTATCTGTTTTTTTGGAGATCATCAGCCAAGCTTAAATACCTCCTTTTACCGGAAATTAAATGGAAAAGGTGTTTCCGGACTGACCTTGGATGAATTAGAGAAGTTTTACAATATACCGTTTTTTATCTGGACGAATTATGACAGTGAAAGCAAAACAGTGGAAAAAACAAGTATAAATTATCTTTCGACGATGCTTTTGCAGCAGGCGGGAATTGCATTGCCGGCATATAATCGGTTTCTGGCAGATTTAATGGAAGTTGTTCCGGCAATGAATGCCAGAGGCTTTTATTCGGAGGAAACGGGCAGATATGTCCATTATGGCAATGGCGGTATAGAAGAAAAAGTCTGGTTGGAAAAGTATCAGATGCTGCAGTATAACGGTATGTTTGGTGATGAAGACAGAAATGAAGTGTTTTTTGACATACCGCAATATAATAATGCAAGATAATATAAATACAAAGCAAAAAACATACTGTTACAGATATACAAATCTGTTATAATAACAGCATAAAATTGATTTATGGAAGGGATGGAAAAAGAGTATGGAAAAACCAGTATTAGTTGTCATGGCAGCAGGAATGGGCAGTCGTTATGGTGGATTGAAGCAGATGGATCCAATGGATGGAGAAAATCATGTGATTTTGGATTTTAGTGTTTATGATGCCATGTTAGCAGGCTTTGAAAAAGTGGTTTTCATTATTAAAAAGGAAAATGAAGCTATTTTCAGAGAGCGGATTGGAGACCGAATGAGCAAACGCATACAGGTAGAATATGTATATCAGGAATTAGAGGCGCTTCCGGAAGGATATTCTGTGCCGGAGGGAAGAGAAAAGCCATTTGGTACAGGTCATGCCGTGCTTAGTTGCAAAAATGTAGTGAATGGACCATTTGCAGTAATCAATGCAGATGATTTTTATGGCAGAAGTGCGTTTGAAATGATTTATAAGTATTTAAGTGAGCCAAAGAACAGTGATATATACCAGTATGTAATGGTAGGCTATATCATTGAAAATACCTTAACCGAAAACGGTCATGTAGCAAGAGGTGTATGTCAGGTGGATGAAGAAGGCAGGCTTATAGATATTCATGAGAGAACCCGTATTGAAAAACGCGGTGCAGAAACCGCTTATACAGAGGATGATGGTGCTACATGGACAGTAATTCCAAAGGGCAGTCCTGTATCCATGAATATGTGGGGCTTTGAAGCGAATATGTTAGCAGAATTAGAAAAACGATTCCCGGCATTTTTAGAAGAAAATCTTAAGAATAATCCTCTTAAATGTGAATTCTTCCTGCCATCTGTAGTTCAGCAGCTGATGGAAGAGGACAAAGCGCAGGTTCAGGTATTAAAATCTGAAGACCGTTGGTATGGTGTAACCTACAAAGAAGATAAAGAAATGGTTATGCAGGCAATTACTGACTTTAAAGCAAAGGGGATTTACCCGGATAAGCTCTGGGAAGCATAGGAAAAATTTAGTGAGGGACAATTTGCTATGGAAAGAAAAGAAATATTAAAAAATTTTCAAGTTGAATCGGATATTGTATCTGTAGAGCCATATGGCAGCGGACATATTAACCATACATATTTAGTGACAGCAGTATCCGGCAAAAAATATATCTTACAGGGCATTAATACTTCCATTTTTAAAAATACAAAAGAGTTAATGGAAAATGTATTAGGGGTTACTTCCTATTTGCGGAAGGAAATTGAAAAAAATGGCGGTAATCCGGAAAGGGAAACCCTTACGGTTGTGCTGACTGACGATGAAAAGTCTTATTACACAGATGCAGAGGGTAATGCATGGCGTGTATACATCTTTATTGAAGATGCGGTAACCTTTGATCAGGTGGAAAGCAAAGAGGATTTTTATGAAAGCGGCAGAGCATTTGGAAATTTTCAGGCGATGTTGGCGGATTATCCGGCAGATACCTTGCATGAAACCATTCCGGATTTTCATAATACGGCAAAACGCTACTTGGATTTTGAAAAAGCGGTAGAGAAAGATGTTTGCGGCAGAGTGGCAGAAGTTGCAGAAGAAATTGCTTTTGTTCGTCAGCGGAAGGATGAAATGTCTGTGCTTCATGAGCTTTTGGCAAAGGGAGAGCTTCCTCTTAGAGTGACTCACAATGATACAAAGCTAAATAACATCATGCTAGATCCCAAAAGCCATAAGGCTGTCTGTGTAATTGATTTAGATACAGTAATGCCGGGGCTGTCTGTGCATGATTTTGGTGATGCTATTCGTTTTGGGGCAAATACAGCAGCGGAGGATGAAATAGATGCATCAAAAGCGTCCTTATCCTTAGAGCTTTTTGAAATTTATGTAAAGGGCTTTTTGGAGGGATGCAATAATCGTCTCACAGAAAAGGAAGTAGAAATGCTTCCTATGGGAGCAAAAATGATGACCTTAGAGTGTGGTATGCGTTTTTTGACAGATTACCTGTCAGGGGATACCTATTTTAAGACTACAAGAGAAAAACATAATTTAGACCGCTGCAGAACGCAGTTTGCTTTAGTAGCAGATATGGAAAAGAAATGGCAGAAGATGTGTGAAATATGTATAAAATAGTTCGTCGAAAATAATTGAAACAAGTAAAAATGCACAAAAAATGCAGCAAAAATCTGTATGAATAGCGTATTGCATAATCGGAATGATACAAGTATGATGAAAGAAATCCTTGTGATTTCCGATACAGGAAATATATTTTTTGGGGGTTATGGCATGAAAGGAGAAGATAATTATGGCAAACAGATTCGTACTCAATGAAACATCTTATCATGGAGCAGGTGCAATTTCCGAAATTGCGACAGAAGCAAAAGGAAGAGGATTTGGCAAGGCATTTGTATGTTCAGATCCGGATTTAATAAAATTTGGGGTAACAAAAAAGGTTTTGGATGTATTAGATGGTGCATCACTTCCATATGAAGTATATTCTAATATTAAACCAAATCCAACCATTGAAAATGTACAGACAGGTGTAGAAGCATATAAGGCAAGTGGTGCTGACTATATTATTGCAATCGGTGGCGGTTCTTCGATGGATACAGCAAAAGCGATTGGTATTATCATCAACAATCCGGAATTTGCTGATGTTGTCAGCTTAGAAGGCGTTGCACCTACAAAAAATAAATGTGTACCTATTTTTGCAGTTCCTACAACCGCAGGTACAGCAGCAGAGGTTACGATTAACTATGTTATTACAGATGCAGCAAAGAACCGCAAAATGGTATGTGTAGATCCAAAAGATATTCCGGTAGTAGCATTTGTTGACTCAGAAATGATGTCTACTATGCCAAAGGGACTTACTGCAGCAACCGGTATGGATGCTTTGACACACGCCATTGAAGGTTATATTACCGCAGGTGCATGGGAGCTTTCCGATATGTTCCATATCAAAGCTATCGAAATCATTGCAAGAAGCCTTCGTGATGCTGTTGAAAATAAGCCTGAAGGCAGAGAAGGTATGGCACTTGGCCAGTATGTAGCCGGAATGGGATTTTCTAATGTAGGTCTTGGTATCGTTCATTCCATGGCACATCCATTAGGTGCTTTATATGATACACCACACGGTGTTGCTAATGCGATTATTCTTCCAACTGTTATGGAATACAATGCAGAAGCTACCGGTGAGAAATATCGTGAAATTGCAAGAGCTATGGGTGTTGAAGGTGTAGATGCCATGAGTCAGGAAGAATACAGAAAGGCAGCCATTGATGCTGTAAAACAGCTTTCTATTGATGTAGGAATTCCGGCAGATTTAAAAGAAATCGTAAAAGAAGAGGATATTCCTTTCCTTGCACAGTCTGCATATGATGATGCATGTCGTCCGGGTAATCCAAAGGAGACAAGTGTAGAGGATATTACAGCACTCTATAAATCTCTGTT
>JAGALK010000049.1 GCA_017625255.1 Lachnospiraceae bacterium | reverse complement strand
TTCATTATTCGATGCTACACAGACAATGGTAGCTCCAATGGAAGATGGAAATACACAGGTACAGGTTGTATCTTGGTATGACAATGAGAACTCTTACACATCTCAGATGGTTAAGACAATCAAATACTTCGCTGAATTAGCATAAGTATTGCATATTTAAGACTCACAGGGGTCCGGTCTTTTTGGACCGGACTCTTTTTTTCGAAAGAAAATGCATTCCGCGAGGATGCGCAGCTTGCGGAAGTATAAATAAAGAAACTCTAAAGGAGGACATAGTTATGTCATTAAACAAAAAATCAGTAGATGATATCAATGTAGCAGGAAAGAGAGTACTTTGCAGATGTGATTTTAATGTACCTTTAAAAGAAGGAAAAATCACAGACGAAAATCGTTTAGTAGCAGCTCTTCCTACAATTAAAAAATTAATCGCAGATGGTGGAAAAGTAATTCTTTGCTCCCATTTAGGAAAACCAAAGGGAGAACCAAAGCCGGAATTATCTTTAGCTCCAGTAGCAGCAAGACTTTCCGAATTATTAGGACAGGAAGTTAAATTTGCAGCAGATCCAGAAGTAGTTGGAGCAAACGCAAAAGCAGCAGTAGAAGCTATGAAAGATGGCGAAGTTATTTTACTTGAGAATACTCGTTACAGAGCAGAAGAGACAAAAAATGGTGAAGCTTTCTCCAAAGATCTTGCTTCTTTATGTGATGTATTCGTAAATGATGCTTTCGGTACAGCTCACAGAGCACACTGCTCAAATGTAGGTGTTGCAGAATTAGCAGACGAAGCAGTAGTTGGATACTTAATGCAGAAAGAAATTGATTTCTTAGGAAAAGCAGTAGAAGATCCGGTAAGACCTTTCGTTGCTATTTTAGGTGGTGCAAAGGTTGCTGATAAATTAAATGTTATCTCTAACTTATTAGAAAAATGTGATACCTTAATCATCGGTGGTGGTATGGCTTACACATTCTTAAAAGCACAGGGACATGAAATTGGTACATCATTAGTAGATGAAACAAAACTTGACTATTGTAAAGAAATGCTTGAAAAAGCAGAAAAGCTTGGTAAAAAATTATTATTGCCAGTTGACTCTGCAACAATTTCTGCATTCCCAAATCCAATTGATGCAGAAGTTGCAGTTGAAATTCATACTGTAGAAGATATGGTAGCAGATCGTATGTGCTGTGATATTGGACCAAAAACAGCTGAAATTTATGCAGAAGCAGCTAAGACAGCAAAAACAGTTGTATGGAACGGACCAATGGGTGTATTTGAGAATCCAACACTTGCAGCAGGAACAATCGCAGTAGCAAAAGCATTAGCAGAAACAGATGCAACCACAATTATCGGTGGTGGAGATTCTGCAGCAGCAGTCAACCAGTTAGGATTTGGTGATAAAATGAGTCATATTTCTACAGGTGGTGGAGCTTCCTTAGAATTCTTAGAAGGAAAAGTTTTACCAGGTGTAGCAGCTGCTAACGATCGCTAAAACAAAAGCGGTTTAATAGCCGTCAAATCAAAGGTGAAGATAAAGCTTAGTGAGAGGATGTTCTGAAAGATTAGCGAAAGTGTCTAAAGGAAGCTTAAGGCTGTCGGCAGAACATCCTTAATAAAGAATAAGGAGAAAATAAAATGGCAAGAAAGAAAATTATCGCTGGAAACTGGAAAATGAACAAAACTCCAAGTGAAGCAGTAGCATTAGTAAAAGAATTAGCACCGGTAGTGGCAAATGATGATGTAGATGTAGTATTTTGTGTACCTGCAATTGACATCATTCCTGCAATGGAAGCTGCTAAAGGTACAAACATTCAGATTGGTGCAGAAAATATGTACTTTGAAGAAAGCGGAGCATACACAGGAGAAATCTCTCCGGCAATGCTTGTAGATGCTGGTGTTAAATATGTTGTATTAGGACATTCTGAAAGAAGAGAATACTTTGCAGAAACAGATGAAACTGTAAACAAAAAAGTATTAAAAGCTTTCGAACATGGCATTACACCAATTATCTGCTGTGGAGAATCTTTAACACAGAGAAAACAGGGCATTTACATTGACTGGATTCGTATGCAGATTAAAATCGCATTCCAGAATGTAACAGCAGATCAGGCTAAAACAGCAGTTATCGCTTATGAGCCAATCTGGGCAATTGGAACAGGTGAAACAGCTACTTCTGATCAGGCAGAAGAAGTTTGTGCAGCAATCCGTAATTGCATCAAAGAAGTATATGATGAAGCAACAGCAGAAGCAATCCGTATTCAGTACGGCGGATCTGTAAATGCAGGAAATGCTGCAGAATTATTTGCAAAACCTGACATTGATGGTGGTTTAGTAGGTGGAGCTTCCTTAAAACCGGAATTTGGCAACATTGTAAACTACAATAAATAATTCTACATAAGAATATAAATAAGACCATTCATTTTGAATGGTCTTATTTATAATATTAGGAAAATTGCGAACTCTAGTCAAAGGACAAGGAGCGATACAATGAAAAAAGAAAAATTAGAAGAAGCCATTATTTTTGCAGCAGAACGCCATATGGGACAGGTGCGTAAATGCACACCGACCCCTTATATTTTACATCCATTAGAAACCATGCAGATTTTATTTGAAATGCATGCGGATATGTCTTTACTGATTGCGGGAGTTTTGCATGATACTGTAGAGGATACAAATACGAGTATGGAAGAAATACGAAATATTTTTGGTGAGGATGTAGAAAGTCTGGTAAAATCTCATACCGAGGATAAGAGCAAAACCTGGCAGGAAAGAAAAAGTCGTACGATTGCTGAATTAAAAACTGCTTCCACTCGTCAGAAAATGCTTGTTATGGCAGATAAAGTATCGAATCTTCGAAGTATGTATGCGGATTACAGCAAAAAAGGGGATGAACTATGGGCATATTTTAGTGCACCCAAGGAAAAACAGGAATGGTATTACAGCGGAGTCATAGATAGCCTTGCAGAGATGCAAATATACACAAATACTGAAAAAATATACAATGAAATGGTAAAATTATACAAAAAAATCTTTGTGCTAAAAAAATGTTAGGAAAAATGCACAAAAAAACTAGACAAGTTGTAAAAATCTTGCTAAAGTATAATGGATAAAAAAATCAAAGGAGAAAGAAAATGAGTGAAAACAAAGAATTCAAACCCTTTGTACCGGCAAATAAGACTATGCCAGAGTTTACAACAACCTCTATCATTTTAGGTATTATTCTGGCTGTTTTATTTGGTGGTGCAAATGCTTACCTGGGATTAAGAGTTGGTATGACTGTATCAGCATCTATTCCGGCAGCAGTTATTTCTATGGGAGTTATTCGTATGATTTTACAGAAAGACTCCATCTTAGAAAACAATATCGTACAGACTATCGGTTCTGCTGGTGAGTCTGTAGCGGCAGGAGCAATTTTTACATTGCCGGCAATGTTCTTGTGGGCAAATGAATGGGGCACATCCGCACCATCTTTAGTAGAAATTGCAGTTATTGCATTTGTAGGTGGAACACTTGGTATCCTGTTTATGGTTCCTCTTAGAAAAGCATTAATCGTACAGGAGCATGGAACGCTTCCATATCCGGAAGGACAGGCTTGTGCAGAAGTATTAGTAGCTGGTGAAGAAGGTGGATCAAAAGCATCTACTGTATTTTCCGGTCTTGGTATTGCAGCAGGTTACAAATTTATTACAGACGGATTAAAATTATTTCCAAGTGAGATTCACTGGGAGATTCCTGCATATGCAGGTTCCGGTGTTGGTATGGATGTACTTCCTGCATTATTAGGTGTTGGTTATATTTGCGGACCAAAGATTTCCTCATACTTATTCTGCGGTGGTCTTTTAGGTTGGTTCGTATTAATGCCATTAATCGTATTATTTGGTGCTAATATTACATTGTTCCCGGCAGATGTTAGTGTTGCTGAATTATATGCAGCTGGCGGATCATTTGCAATTTGGACAAACTATATCAAATATATCGGTGCCGGTGCCGTTGCATGTGGCGGTGTATTAAGCTTAATTAAATCCTTGCCACTTATTATCACAACATTCCGTGATGCAATGAAAGGCTTTGGTAAAGGTGCAAATACTGACGAAAGAACAAATCAGGATTTAAATATCAAAGTTATTTTAATTGGTGTTGTAGTACTTGCATTTGTAATGTGGTTAGTACCAATTATTCCAATTAACTTATTTGGAGCATTTTTAGTTATTATCTTTGGTTTCTTCTTTGCTACTGTATCTTCTCGTATGGTAGGTTTAGTAGGAAGCAGTAACAACCCTGTTTCAGGTATGACAATCGCAACATTATTAGTTGCATCTATTGCATTAAAAGCTACAGGTACAGATGGACAGGCTGGTATGACAGCTGCTATCGTAATCGGTGGAATTATTTGTATTATTGCAGCAATCGCTGGTGATACATCACAGGATTTAAAGACTGGTTATATCTTAGGTGCTACTCCAAAGAAACAGCAGATTGGTGAATTAATCGGTGTAGTTGCTTCTGCTATTGCAATCGGTGGTGTATTATACTTATTAGACCGTGCATGGGGTTATGGTTCAGCAGAGCTTCCAGCTCCTCAGGCTACATTAATGAAGATGATCGTAGAAGGTGTTATGGGTGGAAACCTTCCTTGGGCTCTTATTGCTGTTGGTGCATTTATTGCATTAGTAGTAGAGTTCTTAGGAATTCCTGTACTTCCTTTCGCCATCGGTTTATACTTACCAATTCACTTAAGTATCCCAATGGTAATTGGTGGTCTTGTGAAGTTAGTGATTGAGAAGAAGAAAAATCTCAGTGACAAAGAGAAAAAAGAAGCAGACGAAAATGGTATTTTATTCTCTTCAGGTTTAATTGCCGGAGAAGGTCTTGTAGGTATTTTACTTGCAGTTCTTGCAATTGTTCCTATGGGAGAAGGTTCAGTTGGTGACGCTATCAATGGTTTCTTACCAGGAATTCTTCCAATTTTAACAGATGCGAATGTTGGAAATATTATCGGACTTGTAGCATTTGTATTATTAACATCATGTCTTTGGAAATTCTGTTTCCGTAAGGGCAAAAAAGCGTAAAGATTTAAGGAGACCCCGTGAAAAAAGGTAAAAAGAACTTTATGGATTTAGTTCCTGTATGCAATCCGGAATATACATGGGATGCAGACAAAAAAGGGATTGTTACAATTCATATGGTAAATAAAGGATTTTACAACTGGGTTGCCCAGAAGCTTTTCAAAAAGCCAAGAGTCAGCCATATTGCATTAGACCGTTATGGTAGTTTCGTGTGGCAGCAGATGGATGGCAAACGAAATGTATTCGAGATTTCAAAACTGGTAGAAGCACAGTTTGGAAAAGATGCTGAACCGTTAGTAGAACGGTTGGTGAAATATTTTCAGATTTTGTATCAGAATAAATTAATCGGATATGTAAAAGAAAAGAAAAGAAATAATTTGACAGAGGCAGGATATTCCTGCCTCTGTTTTGTGTTTCTTACGAACAGCGGCATTACAATCAGAATTGATAAATGGATACACAGTAACCAAATGTGTTATATTATATTCATATAAAAAAGATGGAGATATATCATAATGGAAGAAAACCGTACCTATGTTGCCATAGACTTAAAATCCTTTTATGCTTCTGTCGAATGTATAGAGCGAAAATTAAATCCCTTAACTACGAATTTAGTAGTAGCAGATGCGAGCAGAACAGAGAAAACCATCTGCCTTGCAGTTTCGCCATCCTTAAAAAAACTAGGTATTTCTGGAAGAGCAAGACTTTTTGAGGTGGTTCAGAAGGTAAAGGAGGTAAACTTTGAGCGTATAAGAAAATTGCCGGGGAAAAGGTTCATAGGAAAGTCATATTTTGAGGAAGAAATAAATAAATCCCCCGGGGTGGAAATTGCATATATCACTGCGCCGCCGCAGATGGCGCTTTACATGGAGTATAGTACCCGAATCTATAATATATATCTGACATATGTTGCGCCTGAGGATATACATGTGTATTCCATTGATGAGGTATTTATGGATGTAACCCGATATTTGAAGGGATACCATATGACGGCAAAGGAGCTTGTAACGAAGATAATCCGGCATGTATATGAAGAAACGGGCATAACAGCGACTGCGGGTATTGGAACGAATTTATATTTGTGTAAGGTGGCTATGGATATTATGGCTAAGCATGTAGCGCCGGAAAATGGAGTGCGGATAGCAGAACTGAATGAAATGAGTTATCGGAGCTTTTTGTGGAATCATAGACCAATCACAGATTTTTGGCGAGTTGGTCAGGGATATCGAAAAAAGTTAGAATCCGTTGGAATTTATACCATGGGAGATATTGCCAGATGCTCCATAGGAGAGGAAAAAGACTTTTATAATGAAGATTTGTTATATAAACTATTTGGTATAAATGCAGAATTATTAATAGACCACGCATGGGGATGGGAACCTACGACGATGGATTTGATTAAAGCTTATAAACCGGATACTAACAGCATGAGTTCGGGACAAGTACTGCAATGTCCATATGACTTTGAAAAGGGAAAATTGATTGTTCGCGAAATGACAGATTTGCTGGTATTAGATTTGGTAGAAAAAAGATTGGTGACAGATCAGTTGGTTTTAACGGTAGGATATGATATAGATAATTTGTCCAATGCAAATAGGAGAAAAAGCTATAAAGGAGAGGTCACAATTGACCGATATGGCAGAAAAATCCCAAAACATGCACATGGAACAATTAATTTAAGTAGTCAGACATCTTCTACAAAAGCGATTACAGATGCGGTTATGGAATTATATGATAGAATTGTCAATCCTAAATTGTTGGTAAGAAGAATAACTATAACGGCTAATCGTTTGGTGGATGAAAGTACTGTTGTAAATCATACTGCTTATGAGCAATTAAATCTATTTACAGATTATGCAAAGCTACAGGAAGAGCAGAAGAAGGAAAAAGAAGCTTTGCTCAAGGAACGCAAACTGCAGGAAGCAATGCTTGCGGTCAAGAAAAAATATGGAAAAAATGCCATTTTAAAAGGAATGAATCTTGAAGAGGGTGCAATGACCATAGAAAGAAATAAGCAGATAGGAGGACACAAGGCATGAGTTACAATGACGAGCATAAGTATGATGATATTATCCATATGCCTCATCCTGTATCTAAAAGGCATCCGCAGATGTCCTTGTTGGATCGGGCGGCGCAGTTTTCTCCTTTTGCAGCGTTGACAGGACATGAAGAAGCAATAGCAGAAACAGCCAGATTGACAGATAAACGCATGGAACTAGATGAAAATATGCTTGAAATTTTAAATGCAAAATTACAGTTTTTAAAAGAAAAAGAAACAGAAAAGCCCGTAGTTGTGATTTCTTATTTTGAACCGGATAAGAAGAAACCGGGTGGTTCGTATATAAAAGCAGCAGGAACGATAAGAAAAATAGATGTATATAAACATAGAATTTTTATGGATGATGGAAGAAGTATTCCGATTCAGGATGTGATTGCAATAGATGGAGATATATTCGTATGAATAGAATAATCCATTTGCCCATATAAGATGTATTGAGTTATATGGGCAAATGGATTATTGTTTATTTTATGCTATTTTTTGTGTTCGGCAAGCAGCTTATTAGCTAAATCATTCATATTAGGATAAATCTTATTTGTTACATATTCTGGACCTAGCTGAGTTGCGATTATGTAACGGGCACAAATAGTTTTGTCACCTTCGCAATATTTTTTCTTATACATACTACCAAGACCTGAATTTATGTCCATATTTCCTTGGTAAAATGGACATTTAGAGAGTTTTTCACAAACTGCCATAATATTCGACCTCCAATTAGAAATTATATAATTATATTAACGCAAATCACATAAATCGTCAAATAATAAACTGCATCGGAATAAATAGTGCATCAATATCGAGCTGAATGACAAATAAAAAAACCTTGTAAACTTAACATTTACAAGGTTTCAAGTGCGGAAGATGGGACTTGAACCCACACGATCGCATTGATCACAAGATCCTTAGTCTTGCTCGTCTGCCAGTTCCGACACTTCCGCGTATCATTCAGTAGTTATCACCGACGACTTGATAATCATATCAAAAAATAAATCATATGTCAACAAAAAAATGTAAAAAAATTAATTTTATTTTGCTATTGACTTATGAAACCTAAAAGTGTAAAATATATTCGTTGATTCGAGCAGGAATGGCGGAATTGGCAGACGCGCAGGCTTCAGGTGCCTGTGGCAGCAATGTCGTGTGGGTTCAAGTCCCATTTCCTGCATTGATAAATGATTAAGAGGAAGCTTTTATAGCTTCCTCTTTTATGTTAGATAGAAAGTTCATAGGAGAAGAGAGTCATGCATATAGTAGAAGTAAAAAATTTAAAAATCGGAGAAGGTTTGCCTAAGATTTGCGTGTCTATTATAGGAAAGACAAAAGAAGAGATAATATCTGCAGCGAAGGAACTTGTACAGACAAAGGCAGATATTGCAGAATGGCGCGTAGATTGGTATGAAGAAGCAAATCAGATAGAAAAGGTTTTAGAAATAGCACAAGAGCTGCAAAAGACTTTAAAGGCAATACCGTTGCTTTTTACTTTTCGAACAGTAAAAGAGGGTGGAGAAAAGAGTATTTTAGGAAAAGCATATGAAGCCTTAAATTTGGCTGTTATACAAAGTGGTTTTGTAGATTTGGTGGATACAGAAGTATTTATGGATGAGAAAATAGCAAAATCAATTATTCATACGGCACATAAGGCAAATGTGAAAGTAGTAGGTTCTAATCATGATTTTGAGAAAACACCGGATGAAAAGGAAATCCTTCACCGTTTATGCTATATGCAGGAGCTTGGAGTTGATTTGCCAAAGATTGCAGTAATGCCAAAGACAAAAAAAGATGTGCTTACTTTGTTGTCTGCGACGATAGAAATGAATGAAAAGTATGCAAAGAGACCGATTATTACCATGTCTATGTCAAAGGATGGAGTAATCAGTAGAATTTCCGGTGAAATATTTGGTTCGGCTGTGACATTTGGTGCAGCAAAAGCCGCTTCAGCACCGGGGCAGATTGGTGTGGAGCAGTTATCCGAAATTTTAAATAAAATACATGAGGACTGTGTAAAATAATGAGAAAGGAATCGGGAGCGAACCGATTCCTTTTTTAAAAAATTTGTAAAAAAAAAGGAAAAAAAAGAAGTTATGCAGAAAATATAATATAGGGATTGGGGAGGTGGAACATGACAATTCGTGAGAATATTGAAAAAATGGAACAGGAAATCTTAAGTCCTTATGCCACCTTGAGTATTCATACAAAGGGCAGGGAAAGAGAAGAAGCTCCCTGTGATATCCGTCCTGTATTTCAAAGAGACAGAGATCGGATTTTGCATTGTAAGGCTTTTCGGAGACTAAAGAATAAGACACAGGTTTTTTTGACTCCAAAAGGAGATCATTATCGTACCAGAATGTCACATACCTTAGAGGTTTCCCAGAATGCCAGAACTATAGGTAAGGCGCTGCGTTTGAATGAAGATTTAGTAGAGGCAATTGCCTTAGGGCATGATTTAGGACACACACCCTTTGGTCATGCAGGCGAGCATATCTTAAATTCTCTTTGTGAAGATGGTTATAAACACAATGAACAGGGTGTGCGCATTGTAGAAAAGCTAGAGAAAAATGGCAGAGGCTTAAATCTTACATGGGAAGTTCGGGACGGTATACGAAATCATCAGACAGGAACTATGCCTCATACATTAGAGGGGAAAATTGTTCGTCTGTCAGACAAAATTGCTTATATCAATCATGATATTGATGATGCAATCCGGGCACAGATTCTGGTAGAAGAAGATATTCCAAAAGAGCTTCGCAACACCTTAGGACATACGACGAAAGAACGGTTAAATACACTGATACATAATATTATTATCAATAGTATCGGTAAAGACGATATCATGATGTCAAAGGAAGTAGAAGAAGCCATGTTTGAATTGCGAAAGTTCATGTTTGCTCATGTTTATAAAAATCCCATTGCCAAAGGTGAAGAGGTCAGGGCAAGAGCTTTATTAGAGCAGTTGTTTTATTATTATATGGAGCATATGGAGCTGCTTCCTGAACGATATATTCTTATGTATGAAAACGGAGAGAAAAAAGACAGAGTTGTGTGTGACTATATTTCAGGAATGACAGATCAGTATGCAATTTCAAAATTCCAAAAATACTTTATGCCGCAGGCATGGCAGGTAGATGGATATTAAAGCGTAATGGAAAAGGAGGTAGAAAGGTGCCGTTTTATTCGGACGATTTGATTGAAGAAGTGCGGTCGAAAAATGATGTGGTAGATGTGATATCTGGTTATGTCAGACTGCAGAAAAAAGGAAGCACATATTTTGGTTTGTGCCCCTTTCACAATGAAAAAACAGCCTCTTTTTCAGTGACACCCAGCAAGCAGATGTATTATTGTTTTGGTTGTGGTGCAGGTGGAAATGTTTTTACATTTCTAATGGAATATGAGAACTTTACTTTTGCAGAAGCTATGCAAAGTCTTGCAGAACGAGTGGGTGTGGAGCTTCCGGCTCAGGAATATTCCCCTCGTATGAAGCAGGAGGCAGATAAAAGACAGCGATTGTTAGAGGTGAATAAAGAAGCTGGAAAATACTACTATATGCTTCTTCGCAGTGAGCATGGAAAGTATGCTATGGAGTATTTTCGAAAAAGAGAACTGACCGATGAAATCATGCGTAAATTCGGATTGGGATATTCGGATAAGTTCAGTGATGATTTGTACCGTTATCTGCGGAATAAAGGATATGAAGACGAACTGTTACGAGATAGTGGATTGATATCCTTTGATGAGCGCAGAGGTGGTCATGATAAATTCTGGAATCGTGCAATGTTTCCAATTATGGATGTGCACAATAAGATTATAGGTTTTGGCGGCAGGGTTATGGGAGAAGGAGAGCCAAAGTATCTCAATTCTCCGGAGACGAAGATTTTTGATAAAAGTCGAAATCTATATGGTTTAAATTTTGCCAGAACCACAAGAAAATCCTACTTTTTATTATGCGAAGGTTATATGGATGTAATAGCGTTGCATCAGGCAGGCTTTGACAATGCGGTGGCATCTCTTGGAACAGCGTTGACAAGCGGACATGCCAGTTTGCTCAAACGCTATGCAAAAGAAGTCTATTTAACCTACGACAGTGATGGTGCAGGTGTGAAAGCAGCGCTTCGTGCTATTCCGATTTTAAAAGAGGTAGGTATTACCACAAAGATTATTAATATGCGTCCTTACAAAGATCCGGATGAATTTATCAAAGCATTAGGCGCAGATGCCTATCAGGAACGGATTGAACAGGCTGAAAATAGTTTTATGTTTGAAATTCGTATCTTAGAGCAGGATTATGATATGAAGGATCCGGAAAGTAAGACCGCATTTTATAATGAAATCGCCAGAAAGCTTTTAGGCTTTACCGAAGAGCTAGAGCGCGATAATTATATAGAAGCAGTTGCCGTAAAATACCAGATGGGATTTGAAAATTTACGGAAACTGGTGCTTCATTTAGGAACACAGGGAGGAATTGCTGCACCCAGACAGCAGTTAAAGTCAGGTATCCATGAGAACAAGAAAAAAGAAGATGGAATGAAGCAGTCCCAGAAGCTGCTGTTGACATGGCTCATTGAGGACACCAGACTTTTTCCTATAATAAGCAGGTATATTTTGCCGGTGGATTTTACAGAGGAAATTTACCGGAAGGTAGCAGAGATTTTATTTTCGCAGTTTGAAAATACGGGAACTGTAAATCCTGCACAGATTATCAGTATGTTTCAAAATGAAGAGGAACAAAGAGAAATTGCATCTTTGTTCAATGCCCATATCCGCAATATTGAAACAAAAGCAGATATGGAAAAAGCATTAAAGGAAACGGTAGTTCGTGTTAAGCAAAATAGTATTAACCATCGTTCTGCAAATTTAGCGCCTACCGATATGGCAGGCTTACAACAGCTTGTCAGTGACAAAAGACAGTTAGAACAACTGGAAAAACTGCATATTTCTATTGAATAGGGACAAAATAGTAACGAACGACGAGAGGAAGAAAACATGGAAGAAAAGAAAAGTAAAGCAACAAAAAATCAGAAACCGGATGTAGTATCTGAGGAAAAGGTAGCAAGAGCAGCAAAGCTTATTGAGAAATTAAAAGAGATTGTTGAAATTGCAAAGAAAAAGAAGAATATGCTGGAATATCAGGAAATCAACGACTTTTTCCAGGGTATGGAATTAAATGCGGAAGAAATCGAAAAGATTTTAGATTATTTGGAAGCAAACAATATTGATGTACTTCGTATCAGTGATGATGACGATGATAATGATATTTTAATTGATGAAGATGATGATATCGAAGTTGAGACAATAGACCTTTCTGTGCCGGATGGTGTCAGCATTGAAGATCCGGTTCGTATGTATTTAAAGGAAATCGGAAAGGTACCTCTTTTGAGTGCGGAAGAGGAAATTGAATTGGCAAAACGCATGGAATTAGGCGATCAGGAAGCCAAAAAGCGCTTAGCAGAAGCAAACCTTCGTCTGGTAGTGTCTATTGCAAAACGCTATGTGGGTCGTGGAATGCTGTTTTTGGATTTGATTCAGGAAGGAAACCTGGGTCTTATCAAGGCTGTAGAGAAATTTGATTACCGCAAAGGCTACAAATTTTCTACCTATGCAACCTGGTGGATTCGTCAGGCAATCACCAGAGCGATTGCAGATCAGGCAAGAACCATTCGTATTCCGGTGCATATGGTGGAAACTATCAATAAGCTGATTCGTGTAAGTCGTCAGTTATTGCAGGAATTAGGCCGCGAGCCGGCGCCGGAAGAAATTGCAGAGGAAATGAATATGCCGGTGGATAGAGTTCGTGAAATTTTAAAGATTTCTCAGGAACCGGTTTCTTTAGAAACTCCGATTGGTGAAGAGGAAGACAGCCATTTAGGTGACTTTATTCAGGATGATAATGTGCCTGTTCCGGCAGAGGCAGCTGCATTTACATTGTTAAAAGAGCAGTTACAGGAAGTTTTAGGTACATTGACAGAAAGAGAACAGAAGGTATTAACATTACGATTTGGATTAGAGGATGGTCGCGCGCGCACATTAGAGGAAGTTGGAAAAGAATTTAATGTTACCCGTGAGCGAATTCGTCAGATTGAGGCAAAAGCACTGCGTAAGCTGCGTCACCCAAGCAGAAGCCGCAAGTTAAAGGATTATTTAGAGTAAAATATGGTAAAGCTTTCCAAGCGTTTACAGCATTTGGCAGATATGGTGTCGAAGGATACCATATTGGCAGATGTGGGAACAGATCATGGATATATTCCGATTTATCTTTTGGAAACAAAAAAGATACAAAAGGCATATGCCATGGATATTGGTATTGGTCCTTTACAAAGAGCAAAAGAGCATATTGCAGAGTGCGGTTTGGGTGAATACATAGAAACTCGATTATCCGATGGTGTTGCAGCCCTTTGTCCGGGAGAAGCAAAGACAATCCTTATTGCCGGAATGGGCGGTGGATTGGTTATGCATATTTTATCCCAAGGAGAAAAGGTAGTTGCAGCAGCAGAGGAGTTGATTTTACAACCGCAGTCTGAAATAGAGCGTGTAAGGGAATATCTTTACCAAAATGGATTTGTAATTGATAAAGAAGATATGGTTTTTGAGGATGGAAAATATTATCCGATGATGCATATTTGCCAAAATAGAGCAGAAAAAAAAGAATTTTCTTATTCTACAGAAGAGTGGCAGATCATATATCGTTATGGAGAGCATCTTTTACAGGAAAAGCATCAGGTGCTGTATCAGTATCTTCTCTATCGTCTTGAACAATATGAGCAGATTCTCTCTGGACTTGAAAAACAGCAGGATACAGAGGCAATTTTAGCACGAAAAGCAGAGGTTGATAAGGAAATTTCCTGTATTCAGCTGGCACTTTCGTATTTTTAAAAGGATGGATAAAAAGTGAAGGGAAAAGAACTTATACAGATACTAGAGGAGCAATCACCGATATCCTATGCCTGTGATTGGGATAATGTAGGACTTTTAGTTGGAAATCCAGACAAAGAAATTCATAAAATTTATATTGCATTAGATGCTACAGACGAAGTGATTGAAGAGGCAGCTGCGGCAGAGGCAGATATGCTTTTAACACATCATCCGCTGATTTTTTCGGGGATAAAGAAAGTGACGAGTGAGAGTTTTATCGGCAGAAGAATTATAAAGCTGATTCAAAAGGATATGGCATATTATGCTATGCATACGAACTTTGATGTGATGGGGATGGCAGAGCTGGCAGCTAAGCGGCTTTTGTTGTCTGATTGCTGTGTTTTGGATGTAACAGGCTTTACCGGTGAGAAGCCGGAAGGCATCGGCAGAGTCGGCAAATTAGAAAGAGCAATGACCTTAAAAGAATGTGCAAAATTTACAGAAAAAGCATTTTCCTTAGAGCAGGTCAAAGTGTTTGGAGCACCAGACAAAAGGGTAGAGAAGGCTGCCATTTCTCCGGGATCCGGAAAAAGTGAGATAAAAAATGCTATAGCCAAAGGAGCAGATGTATTGATTACCGGTGACATCGATCATCATGACGGCATCGATGCGGTTGCACAGGGACTTTGTATTATTGATGCAGGGCATTATGGTTTGGAACATATCTTTGTAGAATATATGAAGGAATATTTGGAAAAAAGATGTGAAGGTGTAGAAATATATACCCAGAAGCTGACATTTCCGTTTTGGGTTATATAAGGAGGTTTTTATGGGAGAAGATAAAATTGTACTAAAAATTAATGGGGAAGAAAAAACCTATGCAAAAGGTACACAATATTTGGATATTGTAGAAGAATACCAGAAAGAATATGAGGACGATATCGTACTGGTGGCATTGAATAATCGTTTGCAGGAGCTGCATAAGCGGGCGAAAATGAATGGAGAGCTTCGTTTTATTTCTATTGCAGATGTACCGGGAAAGAAAGCATATAGAAGAAGTATGACACTTTTAATGCAGAAGGCATTGTATAATCTGCTCGGAAAAGAAAAATCCAATATACGGGTTATGCACTGTATTAGTCAGGCATATTATTGTGAGCTTGTAAATTATGGTAAACCGGATGAGAAGCTTTTAGCAGATGTAAAAGCAGAAATGCTTCGTATGGTAGAGGAAAGGATTCCGATTCAGAAAAGCAGTATGAGTATTGATGAAGCAGCAGAGCTGTTTCATGAATATGGTATGACAGATAAAGAACGGTTATTTAAGTATCGCAGAAATTCCAGAGTAAATATTTATTCACTGGATAATTACAGGAACTATTTTTATGGTTATATGGTGGCGCATACGGGATATTTGAAATATTTTGATTTGAAGCTGTATGATGATGGTTTTGTATTGATGTTCCCAAATCAGAATACGAAGGAAGTAGCGCCGTTTAAACCATCTGTAAAGCATTTTGATACATTAAATTGTTCTAGAGAATGGAGTCAAACCTTAGGTGTAGGTACTGTTGGTGAATTAAATGATGCTATTGCCTCCGGCAGAATGCAGGATATTATTATGGTACAGGAAGCGTTAATGGAGCAGAGAATTGCCCAGATGGCACAGCAGATTGCAGATTCTAAGGATTGTAAATTTGTGATGATTGCAGGACCATCTTCTTCGGGAAAAACAACATTTTCCCATAGATTATCCATACAATTATCTACATTAGGGCTTCATCCTTATCCATTGGCATTAGATGACTATTATTTAAGTCGGGATAAGTGCCCAAGGGATGAAAAGGGAAATTATGATTTTGAATGCTTAGAAGCGTTAGATGTGGAGCTTTTCAATCAGGATATGTCTGCTCTGTTAAAAGGAGACAGCATAGAAATGCCATCCTTTAATTTTAAAACAGGTAAAAGAGAATATAAGGGTAAAAAGCTGCAGCTAGGCGAAGGTGACATTTTAGTAATTGAAGGCATTCATGGGTTGAATGATAAATTGTCTTATACCTTGCCAAAGGAAAGCAAATTTAAAATTTTTATCAGTGCTTTAACACAGGTAAATGTGGATGAGCATAACTATTTATCTACCACAGACGGCAGACTGATTCGCCGAATTGTAAGAGATGCCCGCACAAGAAACACTACGGCACAGGAAACGATTGCCATGTGGAAATCCGTTAGAAGAGGGGAAGAAAAATATATATTCCCATTTCAGGACAGCGCGGATATTATGTTTAATTCCGGTCTGGTATACGAACTGGCTGTGTTAAAAACCTATGCAGAGCCATTACTTTTTGGTATTGATAAGAATGCACCGGAATATATGGAAGCAAAACGGTTATTAAAGTTTTTAGATTATTTTCTTCCGGTTCCGGCGGATAAGATTGCACCAAATTCAATTTTGAGAGAATTTATTGGCGGAAGTCTTTTCCATGCGTAAAAAATGTGTTATAATAGCATACAATTCAAAAAATAAGTGTGGTAAATGATCGCGGCTGCAAAACCGAAAGGTTGCAGGTGAGGAAAGTCCGGGCTTCACAGGGCAGGATGCCGGATAACATCCGGTGGAGGTGACTCTAAGGACAGTGCAACAGAAATATACCGCTGCGTAAGCAGTAAGGGTGGAAGGGCAGTGTAAGAGACTACCGCCTCTCTGGTAACAGGGAGGGCACATGTAAACCCCATCCGAAGCAAGACCGAATAAAAGCGTTGATGTGGCCCGCTAGCTTTAGGTAGGTTGCTTGAGGTAACTGGTAACAGTTATCCTAGATAGATGATCATTCACGACATAACCCGGCTTATCGCTGCGCTTATTTTATGAAAAAAAGGATAGGAGACTATC
>JAGALK010000048.1 GCA_017625255.1 Lachnospiraceae bacterium | reverse complement strand
GCATTTTTCTTCAAAATATTTTATACTGTTAATCATAGAGGACACCTTCCTTTGTTTGTATTTTGGTTGTCAGCCTTAAATACTTTATCACAAAGTGGTGTCCTCTTTTTTATTAATCCGAATAAAATTTTACGCTAGCTTATTATATGCTCTTCTATTTGTAAGTATTCTGTTTTCATATATATTCAATCAGCACCAGCAGAAAATCTTCTACTAGTGCCGTTACATCAAATCATTCCTTTTAATACCATATGTAAAATTTTCCACTTCAAACCCTTTCCGTTTCTAATTCCCATCTGATACATAAAGATTTTTGAAATCCTTTCCATAAAATCTTCTGGATATATGTCATGCTTTATCGCATTATCAATATGACATGCACAATAAAGATTACTAAAATCATTCGTTTCACCTTTTGACAGCGGAACTTTATGTTCTATCTCGAATTTATCAAAATCAACAAATTCTCCGCTAAGATAGCAACAACCTTTTGTTTTTATATATCTGCATCCGTTCCTCTTTAGAAAACAATTTCCGCTTTGGAACTTCATCATATACTTTTTCTAATTTACCATTTTCCATAACTGCATAAACACAAAAATAAGCGGTTTTCTTTGTGGCTTTCTTTCTTGCACTTCTTGTTTCGTTTGGTGTAGTAAATATCTGTGCTTCTTCTAATGCAGATACACGCTCAACTTTTCCTGTATCTGTATAACCTATAAACTGCTTTAGATTCTTCCTATATAAAACATACTGCATAAATTCCATCCTTCCATTATAAGGACTGCCCTAAGACAGCCCTTTCCAATTATCTAACCACTTTTTCCATCTTTGCTTTTATCCGTTGCATTTCCTTATAAAAAGTTGATGAAGGAATTTCCAGTAAAACAAATACTTCCTTATTGTTATATCCCTCAAATTTCAACTTTAATATATCTCTTTGAATCTCTGAAAACTTTTCCAACAATTCTTCCAATGTTTCCATTTCCATATATTCAGCTTCAACCGATTTTCCACCTAAACAGTTATACAAATTTTCCGCTTCTTCATTCTCAGCATCCAAACTAACCATATTTTCCATTGATTTCCGCTTGAGTTCCTTTTCAATACGGAAGAAATTTCCGACTTCTGATTTCATGTATTGCCAACAAATATACTTCTGGTCATATTTGTTTCTCAAATCCTCCCTGCGGTTATATACCTGTATTCCTTTAATAAGTCCCATAATGGCATGATTATAGAAATCTTCCACTGGATAACGGTATGTATGTAAGAATACATATACCCAATTGTGGTTCTTTTCCACTTCTCTTTTTTCATATTCTGATTTATGTCGTATTCTTGATTGCAGATTTAGAAGACATTGCTCAATACATCCCCTCAGAATCAGACCAGCCCCTATAAGGGGTACAGTAAACATTTTCACATATTTAAGTCCCTAGTGCAGCAGGGATAGACTTAAAAAGCGAAAAAAATAAGGCACATCAAGTATCTCTACTGATATGCCTCAATCAACTTTCTTTGTTTCAATAATTTTAAAGTCTGTAATTTTCTTATATTCCTGCCCTTCGATATACTGCTCTTTATTATCATCATTATCACTTTTAACTATAAATGAAACTGGACTATATTGATTTGTTTTACTATTTTCCTGTCTTAAAAACAAATGCAGTATATATTCTTTCTTATCATGATATATCACAAAATCTGCAACTATAGTAGATAATGGCTTAGTTCTATATTGATAAAATTTAATAAACTTCCCATTCTCCAACATACTTGATATCTCATCAAAATGGTCTAACTTGATTTCCAGCTTGTTATATTCCGCTTTATTATGCTGTTTCAAATGCTTTCTTGTTAATTTTTTATCTTTGATTTTATTATATCCATTCAAACCAAGATACTTTTTATTTCGCCCAAAAACATGTTGAATCCCTAAAAGATGACAAAAGTTTTCTATATAAAAAACGATTTCAATATCTATCTTATTATTCAATTGATATTTATATATACGATTACATAATTCGTTTTCATAAGTTTCTAGTAATTCATCTAAATCTTTTGCTTTTTTGTGCATATCTTCTCCTAAAGAATAATAGGCTATGGTTTTATCCATAGCCTATTATCTGAATAGCAGATTGGTTTCCCTACCCCAATCAGGTCAACTTCTGTGTATATTTTAATTCCTCACAGAAAAGGATGGCATGGCTATTCATTACATACCAATATAAATATAGTATTCTTACTATAAATTTCTTATTACTTCTATAATTATAATATCATAAAAGTATTTATCTATCAAGTATAATTGGAAATTCCACTTTCTATAAAATATGAAATTCACCTATAATACGATATCATATATGCATAACTAAATCAAGTACTTTTTATTAATACGGATTAGCTGATAACGACTTATGCTAATGCCCAAATATTTAATTATCACATCAAAGCTCTCAACTGGTGTAAAAGTGGTGTAAAAATCGTTTGTTTTTGTATTCTCTTATCCAAGAAATCCAGTATTTATGCACCTTTGAGCCACTTCATATTTAATTTACACACTTTTTTGACTGAAAAAGTGTCTTTTTTTGTTTACTCTGCCCCATTCTCCGGCTTTTCATCCACACCTAAATAGCAAAGCGCAATAGCCCCCGGTCCTGTGTGTGCTCCAATGACAGGTCCGATATCACTGATAAAGATTTCCGCATTTGGATATTCTGCCTGTATCATCGCCTCTAATCCCTTTACATCTTCCAAGCAATCACTATGAGAAATAAATACATACGGTACTTCACCTATGGCTGCATTTTCTTTCATACGCAAAAATAATTCTTTTACTGCCATTTTTCGTCCTCTGACCTTTCCCACGGTAAATAAACGCCCTGCTCTATCTACCTTAATCATCGGCTTGATTTTTAACACAGAACCCGCAACTGCTGTAACTGCACTGATTCTGCCGCCTCTTTTCAAGAAAAATAAGTCATCGACAGTTACCTGATGGTGAATTTTGTCTTTAATTGCCAGAATCTTTTTCTGTACTGCTTCTATATCCTCTCCTTTTTCTCGCAAAACAGCCGCATAATATACCAAAAGTCCCTGTCCCACAGAAGCACACAAGGTATCGATATCCAACAATTTTCTTTCTGGAAACTCTTCTTTTAGCTCATTTATAATCATCACACCATTATTATAGGTAGTAGAAAGTCCTGAAGAAAAACCTACATATAAAATATCTTTTCCCTCTTCTAATGTTTTTCGCATATGCTCTTCAAAAAACCCCGGTGTAACTGCCGCTGTTTTTGCATTAGCACCACTGCGCAGTTTATCATAAAATTCCTTACTATCTACATCCCTGTTTAATACCGGTGGATTTTCATCTATAATTACCTCTAACTGCATAACCTGCAAATTATACTTTGCAATCATTTCCTTAGATAAATCACAGGATGAATCTGTATAAATTTCAAAATTTGCCATATTTATCTTCCTTCCTTTTTCTAAAAAGCCATATTTATTTTAGTATACTATAAAAATGTTAAAATAATTTGTTCATTTTGATTCTATTCTGTAGTGTCTTGGTGTCATTTTGTATTCTTTTTGGAAAAGCTTATGAAAATAACTCATATTTTCATAGCCTACTGCCATACCAATATCCATAACAGAAAGGCTTGTATTTTTCAAAAGATATCCTGCCTGATTTAATCGTTTTTTCTGAACCAATTCTGTGTATTTATAACCTGTCAGCTTTTTTATTTCTTTGGATAACCAGTACACATCACAATGTAAAAGCTGTGCTAATTCAGACAGCGTTCCTTCTTTATAATTTTCTTCTACATATTGTAAAATAGAAAAAGTCATTTTCTGATTATTCTGCTTTGGATTGGTATGCTCTATACGGTCAATATAATTAGAAAGCTGTACAATCAAAAGACCCATTGTCATTTTATTGATATTCTGCTTATTAGACTGCTTATTCACCAACGACCAGATCATATTTTCCACCAGATTTTGTATAGGAAGGATATCTGCCACACGAAAATGAATATAGTCCATGCCTTGTTTTTCTTTTTGCAGCGCGCCTACAAAAAAATCACGAACAACATTTTCTTCTTCCACCACCTCAAATGCCACATCAAAAAATTCCGGCATGACAATAAAATTTACTGCAATATCTTCTTTTCCCGCAGGCAAAATCTCCTGCGTTGCATTCTGATTTAAAAAGAGTAAATCTCCTTTTTCTAATATAACCTTCGTTTCGTTATTGATAATATGGGTAGTAGAACCCGAACACATATAGATAATTTCTATATAATTATGGCTGTGCTTTGGAAAATGCACAAATCTTGTATGTGTCCGAATGTCTATTAGCTTTCCTTTTTCTAACATTTTATTTCGATCCACAACAAAACGATTTTCTGATGTATAAAGGCTCTTTTCTACACTTCCTTTATTCTCTAAAAGCTTTTGCTCTTCCGGCGTGATTACCTGTAATTTCTCTAAAAGACTTTGCTCCATACAAAATTCTCCCTGTCTTGACAATCCTCTTTTTCGTGCTATGATATTGTTAGTTTATGAGCACATATGAGGAGAGTATTTATGAATAAAGCATATATTAAACACAAAATAGAACATAACACCGAGCGCTTTTTTATTGCTGTAAAATGGGTTATCTTTTCTATACTATCCGGTGTAATCGTAGGACTTGTAGGCGCAGCTTTTTGTATATGCATGAATTTTGTTTCTGGTATACGCACCACATATCCTGCAATTATTCTGCTTCTTCCCTTTGCCGGAATGCTGATTGTCGGCATTTATCACCTGTTTCACAATGAAAAAGATACCGGCACAAATCTAGTCATCTCTGCTATTCATTCGGATGTCAGAGTGCCGCTTCGTATGGCGCCTTCAATTTTTATCAGTACCATCATCACACATCTCTTTGGTGGTTCTGCAGGTCGTGAAGGTGCTGCATTGCAGATGGGTGGAAGCATCGGCGGTTCTCTTGGCCGTCTGCTTCGCCTAGACGAAAAAGATACCCATGTGATGATTATGTGTGGTATGAGTGCTGCTTTTGCTGCTCTCTTTGGCACACCTATGGCGGCTGCTATTTTTTCTATGGAAGTTGTCAGTGTCGGAGTAATGTATTATGCCGCTTTAGTTCCCTGTGTAATATCTGCATTGATTGGCAATGGCATTACTTCTTATTTTGGATTATCTGAACATATTTTCCATATTTCTGGTATTCCTGATTTTACCATTCCAAACGCTGTTATTACTTCTATTCTAGCTGTTTTATGCGCACTTGTCAGTATGCTTTTTTGCATTCTTTTACATAGTTTTAGTCATGGATTTAAAAACTATATTGCAAATCCCTATTTTCGGGCATTTGCCGGTGGACTTTCTATTGTAATCATGACTATCCTCATAGGAAATCAGGATTATAACAGCACCGGAATGCATGTGATTGAACGCGCACTTAGCGGAGAAGCTGTTCCGGCAGCATTTGTACTTAAAATGCTCTTTACTGCCATTACCCTTGGCTGTGGATTTAAAGGCGGAGAAATTGTACCAAGCTTCTTTATTGGTGCATGCTTTGGATGTTTGTTTGGAAATCTGACCGGATTTTCCCCTGTACTTTGCACTGCCGTTGGTATGGTAAGTGTATTCTGCGGCGTTACGAACTGTCCGATTTCTTCACTGCTTATCAGCTTTGAAATGTTTGGATTTGAAGGCATGCCCTTTTATCTGTTAGCCTGTGCTTTTAGTTATATGCTTTCGGGATATTTTGGATTATATAATAGCCAAAAGATTATGTATTCAAAATTCCATACCACATTTATCAATAAAGAAACACATTAATCTTAACCAAAAATGGAT
Organism: Lachnospiraceae bacterium; assembly: GCA_017625255.1. Taxonomy (GTDB): domain Bacteria; phylum Bacillota; class Clostridia; order Lachnospirales; family Lachnospiraceae; genus Roseburia_B. Next base: position 1,925 of record JAGALK010000048.1, on the reverse strand, counting down.
ATGTATGCTTTCTAAAATCGAAAACATACATATCCATTACTATTTTTCTTTTTATTTTACTTTTACAGTCTTGCCTTTTGCCCACTCGCTTTTACTGCCTATACGATATGTCTTGCCTTTTTCAAGCTTTATCTTGCTATATTTGATAGCTCCATTTACATATGTATCCTGCATTGGGGTAATTTTTACTATATTACTTCCCTTTTTGAATTCTACTTTACCACTGCTATAATACTCATTTGTCTCTGCATCATAAATACTTGCATAGCAATATGCCTTTTTGCTGTTGGCTTTTTTATTCCATTCATCACTGCCAAAAATTCTTGCACCTAAAACCTGCTCTGCTGAAATCTTCGCTTTTAATTTAAGTGTGATTGTACCTGTTGTTGCAGATGCAGATGCAATTTTTACTTTTTTCGCCGGATTGGTAGCTGTAGGAGAATTCTTTCTTCCATAATCACTTAGCATAGTAGACAGATAATAAAATCGTCCAGCCTGTGGAACAGCTATTTTATTTGTCTCAGTTGTATAGGTAGATGTATAAGTATGAGTTACGCCATTCCATACATAAGTATTTGTTTTGGTTACTTTTTCTCTTAAAAGTCCACCATAACTAATTTCTGAATATACATCTGAAGCATACTTTCTGTAATCAGTCATTGCTTTTGCCATCGCAAAACCATTCTTGACTGTAACCTTAGAAGCAGCTTTCTTTGCTAAATTCTTTGCCTGCTTTTTCAATCCTGTGATTGCTTTGGATTTTCCAAATGTACCTGCCGGCACAACCTCTAACTGAGTAGTCAGCTTTTTACCTTTGTATTTAATGGTAATTGTAGCCTTTCCTATTCCTTTTGCTGTCAAATATCCGTTCTTATCTACTGTTGCAACGGATGATTTGCTGGAAGAATAGCTTGCTTTTACCATAGAGGCAATTTTATAATCGGATGATACATATACATTTGCATAATCTCCAATATAAAATTTCTGTCCTTTTTCTACCTGCATTGGTAAATTCTCAGAATTTGAACTTTTCCAAATCCAATCCATACTTACATTGCTTGCAGCAGATACTTCTGTCGCTGTCATTGGCAACATCGCCACGATTGCCGGCAATACCATCATGATGGTTAAAAATACTGCCAGTCTTTTTTTGAGATACTCTCTCATAAAAACTTCCTCCTTTTTGTTACTTTTGTACTATTCACTATTATAACGGATTCATTGGGAAATGTAAATAAAAATTCCGGTTTGCGCGTTTGCAATGAGCAGTTCCAATCCAAAAAGAATCAGTTGTTGCAAATTCATTTGCATAAAACTGATTCTTTCTGGATTGATGCGGCGAATGCCGCGACCGACATGAAGCGAAGCGGAATGGAGGTGTACACTGCGGTGTAACTTCACCAATAACGGACGACAGATGTGCTTTGTGTAAGGTTTCCGTCCGGTTTTTATCTTATTGGGTAGTGATGTCAGAACGAGCAGGGGCTGTGGGTAGACGAAGTGTTCGGGAAAGAAGGGTTTCTAATCATTTTCATATCAGTTATGGTAACGCACACTACCACTGTCAACACGGCGTCCCTGCCGTGGTGACAGTTTGCACCGACATCCGTGTCGGTGCATAGTTGAATATTGCAGAAAATGCTAAGAAACACTGCCTTTCCCTACCAATTCCGCCTACCCACATCCCCTGCTCGTTCTGACAGATTTACATTGTGAAACCGGACTACTATATATAGAATGCTACATCTGTCTGGTTGTGCAATGTTTTCTGGAAATATACATTTAATCGAAACCTACATATGTAAAGTTCTGGCGCCATCCTACACATGGAGGTTTGATAAATGCTATTCCATATTTTGCTTAACCAGACATAACATTCACAACCTCCCATGTATCATTCCCACAATGTAGATTGCATATAGGGT
>JAGALK010000047.1 GCA_017625255.1 Lachnospiraceae bacterium | reverse complement strand
CATATTTTAATAAATGAGCAAGCATTTCTGGACTTGTTAAGTCGTTGATTGCTACTACTTCATATCCTTCTGCATCGAACATCTGTCTGAATGCAAGACGACCAATACGGCCGAAACCATTAATTGCTACTCTTACTGCCATGTCTTAATTCCTCCTAGAATTTTAAAAATAATTTTTTGGGGTAATTTCCCCAATCTGGTTTTATTTTAACTAATTTCTTTTAAAAATACAAGCCTTAAACTTTAGTTTGTTAAAATTTTCACCATTTTCATAATAGTTACAAAATATTTTGTCGAATTTTTATAAATACTGTGCAAAAGTTCTTAATATATTTCCATTCGTACCTTATTTCTTAATCTTCATGGTTTTCTTATATCCGGTCTTAGCCTTAAACAGCTTGGTATACTTCTTCAACTGTTTCTTTGGTACTTTGATAACGGCATTCTTTTGAATATTTTTAATCGCATTCTTTCCAATACTCTTTAGACCTGAGCCTTTAATAGTAATCTTCTTTAGCTTCTTACAGTTGCTAAAGGCTTCTTTGCCGATTTTCTTTACATTGTTTCCAATGGTAACAGATTTTATTTTTTTGTTATTCTTGAATGCTTTTGCTGCTATTTCTGTGACCTTATAGCTAAATCCTCCAATTATAACCGTAGAAGGTATTGAAACAGATGTCTTTTTCGAAGAGCCTGTACCAAGATACACTACTTCTCTTTGACTTGTAGAGGATTTGCTTACTTTATATCTGCCTGAAGAAAATGTCCATACAGTTCCCACCTTTGGAAGCATATTGTCAAGTAGTTCTCCTATATTAATTCCTCCTGTATTGCTTCCACCTGTATTATTTCCTCCTGTAGCGTTTCCACCTGCATTATTTTCTCCTGCATTGTTTCCGCCACTGTTTTCTCCGTTATTCTGATTTGGCGGACTAAGAACAACAAAGGTAACATCACAGTAATCTGCATTTTCTTTTACAAAGCTTTCTGCATAGCTTCCGGCATATCCGCAAATAACTACAGCATTGCCCTTTAGGTAAAGTAAATTGTCAATATCTAAACAGGTTACACTTTCCGGTACTGTGATTTTGCCATTATAGCTGATGAGATTACCATAATAGCTTACAGTATCTACTCCATCTGGAATGGTCATTTCTGCACTTATGTTTTTCTGGAACAGATACATCTTTTTCATATCTTTGGAATAAATCACATTATTCTTCATGGTATATACAGCATTATTTTCACTAATATGAATTGTCTTCATATCCTTTAGCGGTTCTATACTTTCCGTATAAGCTGCTCCAATGGTAAATTCCTCAAATCCTCTTTCAAAAATAGTGTTTGTTTCTGAGGAAACTACTGTATCCGGCATAACATATGCTCCGCTTTTGCCCATTGGACAAAACAGAATCTTTGTCATATCTTTTGAATATACAACACCATCCACTACCGTCATATAGGTATTTTCTTCGGACACTTCAACAGTCGTAAGCTTTGGAGTTTCCTCTAACTGCTCTAACGCTAATGCGGCACCGTAAGCTCCGTTATACCCATCTGTGAGAAATGCACCTATAGTAATTTTTTCTAATTCATTACACTGATAGAAGCTATACGCACTAATCATTGTAACGGAATCCGGTATCACAATTTCTGTTGCCTGACTATAAGAAAATGCACTGTAGCCAATATTTGTTACAGTTTCTGCAATCTCGATTTTTCCAGTTTTTGCACATGGAACGATTAACAAGTATTTCTTATCTTTACTGTATAAAATTCCATCTATACTGGTATACTGCTTGTTATTTTCATCCACCGTAATTCCTTCTAATCCATGGGCATTTACAAATGCAGTCGGATCAATCATATACATATATTCTTCTAAATGGAATGTTCCGCTCCATCCACCCGGACAGGTAATTACATAAGAGCCATCCACATATACAGACGGATCTTCTGCAGAACCAAAAGTTGCATACTCACACAACACACCATCTACATCAAAATATCTTGTATTTCCTTTGGCAACATAGATTCCCTTTGCGCTAAAACAGTCAAAAAAGGCATAGTCATCAATATCCGTAACACTTGCAGGTATTGTAATGGATTCTAAGGATTTGCATCCATGGAATGCCATCCTTCCAATTCCTTCTAAACCTTCTGAAAATACAACTTCCTTTAGATTTGTACATCCATAAAATGCCTCATTTCCTATACCTGTAACTGTTTCCGGTATTACCAGCTTTTGTAATGCAACATATCCTGCAAACGCTTCTTTAGCAATGCCTGCTACCGTCTTTCCATCTATTTTTGACGGTATTGTTAAGGACATATATTCCTTGATAATCAGATTATCTTCTTCGTCATATTCTATATATGTTTTGCCGTCATCATAACCGGTAATCCACAGCCCACTCTCTCTTTCTTCGTAAGTATAATACTGACTCTGCTCTGGATTATCTGGGTCATCCGGGTTGTCTGGATTATCCGGGTTGTCTGGATTATCCGGGTTGTCTGGATTATCCGGGTTGTCTGGGTTATCCGGGTTGTCTGGATTATCCGGGTTGTCTGGATTATCCGTATTGCCTCCTTCATCCGTTACAGCAATATCTGTAACCTTAAATCCCCATTCTGTTGTACTTACATCCGAATGCAAGGATAATTTCACAGTATCACCGGAAACAACTATCTCTGCTCCCGCCAATTCAGCTCCTGTATAGCGTCCGATATATACATCATCCTTACCATAAATATAAAGATAATCATACTCTTCTTCAAACATGGTACGACTATCAAAGGTAAGCTTTATTTCCTTTGCTCCCGGACTTTGATATATCCATTCTTCGACACAATCCTCTGCATAATTATGAGCACTTTCAAAGCCTTCCACATCAGATACTGTATGCGGTGTATCTTTTACAATTACTTCACAGTATTGATATGCGCCACCGCCGCCCATAGCAGAAACCAAAACATCGCCAATTCCTACAGCAACAGCCGTTATCTGACCATTCGCATCTACTGTGATTACCTCTTCATCACTAGAATACCATGTAAGATTTTGGTTTGTGGCATTTTCCGGAGATATACTTGCTGTCAGTTGTTTAGTATCTCCCACATACAGCTCTAAGCTGCTGTAATTCAGTAAAATCTCAGATACTAATATCTCCTCCGGGTCATCCGGATTGTCCTCTGACCCTTTATTATCTGTAACTGTAATTTCCACCTGCGTGGATGCTGCATAATAGCTTTCATCCTCTTTAGCCGTAACTTCTATAATGACTGTTCCTGCACTTTTTCCTGTAACTGTTCCGTTTTCATCCACCTCTGCTATCTTAGTATCCTGTGAAGCATAAGTGATAGCATCCGTTTCCGCTGTTACAGTAATCTGTGCAGTTTCTCCTACCTGAATCGTCTCCGGTGTTATTGACGCCTCAATAGTCTGTTTACTTTTTTTCTCTTTTACAACTACTTCACAATATTGACAAGCATCGCCACCATCCATAGCAGAAACTATGACCATAGCGCTTCCTACGGCAACAGCCGTTATCTGACCATTTGCATCTACTGTGATTACCTCTTCATCACTAGATTCCCAGCTTACATTTTTGTTTGTGGCATTTTCCGGAGATATACTTGCTGTCAGCTGTTTCGTATCTCCCACATACAGCTCTAATTCTGTCGCATTTAACTGAATGTCAGATACAAGTATCGTTTCCGGCTCTTGTGTTTCCTGCAAGGTCAGCACGATATCCTGACAATCAAGCACTACATCTTCCATCTTTTCATTAAAGGTATCTGCCTGACTATAGGAAAGAGAAATTGTAGTACTTTCTGCTTCTGTGCCCTCTGTCAGCTCAAAGACTGCTGTAAACAGCTCTCCATTCCCAACAGCATCCTCTGTTCCACTCCATAAAATGGAATATTCTCCCTCTTTGTTTCCGATATTATTATCAAAACTGCCTTTTAACAGCTCTCCGGCTTTGGTGCTAACCGGTGTCAAAACCTTCGCATCATAGGTTACGGTCATTTTTAATCCCATGATTCCAGTATTATTTTTAACCCGAATCGGAATGGATACTGTATTTTCATCCCAAGCTGCTGTGCCACCATAAACAACAGCATCCTCTCCACTATGAGGATTTGTGACTGTAATGGAAAAATCTACTGTATCGGCATCCTCTGTTTCTAGTGTAAATGTATATTTTCCTTCCATATATTCTTCTACGGCAAATTCTAAAATTGCCAGATTTCCCGTCGCCTGTGAAGTATCGATAGAAGAAAATTCTATATGCATTCCACCTTCGATTTCACTTACATCCGTACTTTCTGCCAGTGCATTTTCCACCTGATTCAGTGAAAATACAGTTGTATCATAGAAAATATCCAACGCGATTTCCTTTAAGCTATCGTTATTAGCAATAGTTATCGGAACAGCAACGGTACTTCCAGCTTCTGTGCTCTGACCTTCTGTACTGCTAAGATATACCGTATCTATCACAGGGACAGTCACGATTACGGATATCGGACTACATACAAATGCAACATCTTCCCAATTCTCATTAAAGGTATCTGCCGCATCATAGGAGATATCTAAGGTATAAGTTCCCCTTGCATCCTCTGCAATCTGAAAGGACACATAAAACAATGTTCCATCTTCTGTCATATCTTCATTTCCAGCCCAGATAACATCAAAATCATTGGTATTAGAGGTTTCAATACTGTTATCTATAATTCCACTAGAAATCAAATCTCCTGCTGTTACTTCCAATGGTGTCATAGCTTCATCATCATATGCAATATTTATGCCAAATCCCATAACACCCTGATTATCACTAATATTTACCGGTACAGATACAATATCTCCAGCACTTGCAGTTATGGCATCCGCACTGATTTTTGCACCTGCCGCAGCCGCAGCTATTATTCCCTGAAAATTCATACTGGTAAAGATAATGACCAATACCATCAAAAAACTTGTCAGTCTTTTTTTCACTTATTTTCCCTCCCGTTTTCGTATAATTACATAGATTACTGCCAACACTATACAGCCACTCAGCAATACCGCCAGTGCCGGATCTATCTGATTACCGTTTATATCCGTACTACTGCCTTTGCTGTCATTTTTTTTACATTCTATTTCCGCAGCCTCACTGTAAACCGTTTCATACAAGGTCTTTACTGCCTGTATTTTCTTTTCCGGTTCATAGGTTTTGATTGTTTCTGCGACTGCAACTCCTTCTTTTTCCAAAGCAGTCAATACCTCTTCTGCCGCATTCTCTATTGCCTTTTTTTCTCCTGTTTGAAAATCAGGAATAGAATTTTCTTCTAGCTTTTGCTGCATGATATGAAGGATTTTTGTATTGTCAAAGCTACAACTGGCATCCTCTACAAATTCTGAAATATTCTTTTCTTCTACATAGGTTTCGATATCTTCTGCAACATAGGCAGTTTCGGTGTTCTGCTCCTCATCCTTCTTGGCTAAAAGGGTGATGTCCTTGCAATCTAAAACTACATCCTCCCATTTTTCATTGAAGGTATCTCCTTGAGAATAGCTTAGCTTAAGGGTTACATCCTCCTGTATCACCTCATGTGGCTTAAGCAGAATATAAAATAGAACGCCGTCTCCTTTTGCATCCGCAGTACCCGTCCACAGAACATCTGTTTTTCCTTCTTCGTTTCCCGCATTGTCACTTAAACTGCCTTTTTTTGTCACTTCGCCGGATTCTGTGCCAAGTATAGACAGCAAATCCTTTGGGTATTCTATATGGATTTTAAATCCCATAATCCCTGTATTTTCTTTTATCTCTACAGGTATTCTTAAGGCTTCTTCCCCAACAAGGTTTATCTCTTCGCAAAATACTGTTATCTTTTCTGCTGCCAAAACTCTGTTGCTGTGACCAAGCAGCAAGAATAAGACAAGCATTAGAAATCGTATTCGTTTCATATTTTTCTCCCAGTAAGTAATTTGGTTTCAGAAAAAATCTGAAACCAAACTACTTTTATACTTATTTACAATGTCTCTTTTCCTACCAGATAACGGGCGATAATAGATACATCACGATTATTTACTTCTCCGTCACCATTTACATCCCCTGCAAAAATCTGACAGTCCTCTGGTACTTCCTTATCTAACAAGGTTCTTGACAACAGTGAAACATCTCTGTTATTAATACGGCCATCACCTGTCAGTTCTGCGGAAATAATTGCTTCTAATTCATCCATAATGGTTGTACCACTAAACAGATAAACTTTACAGCCTGTACCAAGCAATGCGCTTTCTTCTAATTCCACATCATTTTTGTCCTTGCAAACTACGGAATCATTTTCAAATTCCTTTGCAATTTCTGCTATAGTATTTGCACCTGCTTTTACGCCTCGCAAATAACCGTAGTTATCCACTGACAATTTGGAATTTTTCAAAAGAGAAAGTGTGGTATCAAGATTCACCTTTACTTTCACCTTACAGGTAGCTGTTTCACCGGTTTCTTTTACTTTTACAGTAATAACGGCTGTGCCCTCACCTATACCGGTAACAATACCTGTATCCGAAACAGATGCAATGCTTTCATTATCTGATGTCCATTCTAATTCTGTTCCCGCATGATTTGCCGGCTCTATTACGGCTGATAATTCTACAGACTTACCTGCGTGCAATGTAACAGAAGTATTATCTAAGGATACGGTTGCGTATTCAGATTCTTCTACATATTTAGCGGTTACAGTCAAATCCTTCTGTACAGATTTGTATTCCTCTGTATCCCAGCCAACGAACTTATAGCCTTCGATTTCTTTTACCTCTGGCGGTGTAGCTGCATTTCCATACTCTACAGTTTGAGAATCAATTTCCTCACCATCTTCATATATAAATGTGACTGTATGCGGATTAGCTGTATATTTTATATACAAATTCATATTTTCCGTAATGGTATTATTTTCTGCATCCCATTCCGTTGTGTAGTCTTCATCCGTATAAACACCTGCATATGTATGTCCTTCCATATACTCATATGGTAAAATATCAAACTTGCTGCCTTCTTCTAAAATGAGAGTATCTAAAAGTCCTGTATCAGAATATATATTCAACAAATAATTATTATGTCTTATATAAGTGCATACAGTTTCTTCCTGATATTCTCTGGTTTCAGAAGCCGTCGGTGCTTCTAATGTATAATTCGTCCACTTATAATAAGTAGCTTCTTTATAACGATAGCGATACTGTGTACCACATTGTACCTGCCCCATTACTTTTGTCTGGTTGAACCAAGTCTGTCCATCATATACATACATAGGATCACCATTGCCATCAAAGCTAGCCCTTAAGGCTGTATCAAACTCTTTTGTCTCATAAGTACATTCATAACCTTCTACCTCTTCCGCAGAATAACAGGTAGCGGTTCCATTTGTGTATACATAATGAGAATACTGATATTTATAATCCTCTGTATATACCGGTTGGGTTTCCCCATCCATATGAATATAAGTACCATCATCGACTAATGGTTCATCCAACCATTCTGTATAATCTGAATATTCTTCATTCTCTTCATACTGCCAGCCGGCTGCTTCTAAAGCACTTGCTTCTGCTGCTAACTGCGTAGTTTTTACATCCTTATAAGAATATCCTGTATCCGTATACACTTCATAGGTATCCATATTTTCTTTTACATCTTCTGGAAGCTCTTCATAGGTCATCCATGGACTCTTAGCTCCATCATAATTCACTACATAGTAGTTTGTCATGATGTCACTATCATTCATTCCAATGGCTGCTGCATAGAACTTTAATGTTACTGCCTCATCAATAGTAAGTGGCTCTGTATATAAGATACCATTATACTCTGTCGGATTACTTCCATCTAATGTATAATAAATGGATGCACCTTCTGTTTCACAACTTAAGGTTACAGTCTGTGCTTTTTCATAAGCTCCGGTTTCCACATCTGCTGTTGGATTACTTACCCATTCTGTAAATGTATATTCCGGACAAAGAATGGTATTTTTTGTAATTAATGTGCTTTCTAATGCTACTTCTTCATTATCCGCTACATTCTTCCAACCTAAGAAAATTCTACCTTTTTCTTCTTCCACTTCCGGTAAAACAACAGCTTTACCATATTCTACCTGCTGTGTATCTGTTACATTTCCATCTGCATCTTTGATTTTTACATCAAAGTTTTTCTTTTCATATCTGGTACAGATAACCATATCTTCGGTAACTGTAGTTACGCCATCAGCAATTAAATCCCATTCTACTAAGATACCTTCTTCTGGTTCTTCTGCAATTGGAGCAACTATCTGTGCACCGTAATCAAATTCTTTGACGGTTACTGAATTTGCCTGCCAGTCTACAAAGACAACATTATATTTTTCGATTTCATATTCTGCATAAATATCTCTGTTTTCAGTTACATTTACATTGGTATCTGACCAGCGAACAAATCTATAGCCTTCTCTTTCTACGGCTTCATCCTCCGGAAGTACTGCTGCTTCGCCCTCAGTCACTGTCTGAGTAGAAATAACTTCTCCATTATAGTCATAGAAATTAACAGTATATTCCTTCTTTGGTGCTTCAATAGTATCCAGATAAATAGCTGTGGATGTTCCTTCCACACCAAGAACTACTGTCATATCTCCTGTTTCTGCTGTTGGCTCTTCACGAAGCTTGAAGGCAAAAGAATAATTACCCTCTTCATCCAAAAGAGTCTGCGCTACATATTCATTGGTATAGTCTGAAGCTTCGTCTACCTTATAGATAAATAATGCAGCTTCTTTTCCTGCAAATTCTGCGCCTAAAGAACCACTGATGGTTCTCTCTTCACCACTGGCATCCTCTTCCATCATCGCATCACTCTGATAACGATAAAGAGTTCTGCTTTCTACCTTACGATTTTCTGTTTCTGCGTATTCTGTTGTACTCCAATCTGAGAAATCAGACCATTTGTAATAATTAAATAATTTTCTGTAATTGGTGTAATTACACTTATAAATCGGTAACTGATTACCTGACCAACAACCGGTTGCTAACCACCAATAGGTATCTCTACAAACATCAGCTCTGGAATTCTGAAATGCTCCTGCTGAACTGTTATATCCCAATGCACCGGATGTATAGGCATGGAATGTATTATAAGTAGATGTCCAACAGTCACTTACTGCTCTATTAATTGGTCCTGATGTATAAGTACCTCGACACCAGTGATAGTATAAGTAGCCAGCCACAGATGTGGATACCGTTCTCTTGTCCGTTGCTGTCTCATAGGCTGTTACCGGAGTCTTATTATAGGCAGAATAATATGGACTTCCTGTATTAAATCCAGCCGGGAAAGAAGAGACATAATCCACTGAGCCACTTCCAGATTGTACCCAACTGCTGCCAGACTGTGTATAACCACTTAATGAAGTATCATAAGAAGTGGTTGTACTCTTATCACTATAACGATATTCTGTCTTTGTCTGCTGATTTTCTACACCTTCCGGTGGTAATTCTGTACTCCAGTCGGTATAGGTTGCCTCTTGATTAATCTCAAAAGTCGCATTATTAGAAGCTGTTGTTGTAATCGGCACTGCATCTTTGTACTGCCCGATAACATATACTTCTGCTATTGTAGCTGCTTTATCATAAGGAACAAAAATCTCATGCTCTTTTTCTGTGCTCTTTTTTATACTAAAAGCCGCAGACTCTGTAGAGGTTAATAATTTTCCTTCTTTTGTCTTTAAAGCTACTACGATTCTTCCCTTTGTGGTAGATTCATCCCAATTCTTCAAATTCACTTTAATGGTATAGCCTTCATTGTCATTTGCCGCCGCATCATATTCACGGGTCGCTTCTGTAATTTCTGCATAAATCGGGAAATCCTCATTGTACCAACCCACACAGGTATATAGTGTTGTATCTCCTTTTATGCATGTATAATCCTTGTCCCATCCGTCATAACCGGTTTTTGCATATCCTGTAGGAACTTCATAATCTACCGGGTTCGCAGCACCATAATATTCTACTTTTTCTGTTCCTAAGGTTTCATTCGTAGTAGAATCCACATATTTTACAGTATATGTATTAATATCGTATACCGCTTCTACAGTAATATCTTCTTTTACTCCCTTAAATGATGCAGACCATTCTTTGAAAGTATATCCTTCATGAGATGGATTGGAAGGACTGGATGCATCATGTCCGTAGGATATAGTCTGTACATCTAATACTTCCGGTGTATAATCTTCTCCCACATCTAAAAAATTACTTGCATCCACAAATGTTACGGTTACATTTTCATGAATAGTGAAATTCACCGCTTCAGATTTTCCTTTAGTGCCCACTTCGTTGTATGCTTCAATATAGACAGAATATTCTCCTGCATCTTTTAAATCGGAAAAAGCATATTTCGTTCCGGTTATTGGAGAAGTCATTTGCACCATTCTGTTTTCTTCATCATACAAATATAACAAATAGTGGCTTGCATCTTTCACTGCAGACCAACTCACAGTAACTGTATCTCCGATACCCTTATCTGTATCTGCAGCACTTATTTTCAGCTTCGGAATTTCAGGTTTTATTGATGTGGTTACAAAGCTGGAAGAACTCGCAGCCATCTGTTCCTTGCCATTTACATTCGCCCATATCTTATAATAATATTTTGTACCCGGTTTTAAGGTATGATAGGATGCTACATTTGCTGTCATATCGCCAGAACTTACTGACCGTGAAGATACCGTATATTTCTTCATATCAGATTCACTAGTTCCAATATAAAATCCCCATGAACCTACAGTTCCTGCCGGAGATGTGTATCCTGAAATCTTAGCATTTGTATTGGTAATATCCGTTGCATTACCTGTATGTACTTTATAGGTTATCTTAGGAGAAATATTGACAGTTTTATGTCCTAATTCTATATCTCGTCCACCACCTATATTTATTGCATAAATATATATCGGTTGGTTACCTGTTTTATTTGTTTGGATATTCGAATAATAACCATGATTATCTCCTACTCCTCCGGAAAAATGTGCATTTACATCTGTTCTTGATACATTAGCATAAACATGATGTATTTCAACCCCAGGTGTACCTGCTCCTCCACCAATATAAACATCCATTCTTATGGTTGATCCCACATTATCTCTATCAAATGCCCAACCGCTTACTGTAACTTGTCCGGCACCACCAGATATTTCATCGATATAACCTTGAGGGTTGTTTCCCACAGAATAAATATATCCAATCGTATTTAAATTATTATTTATTCTGCCGCCGCCACCATACATTGAAGTTGCTATTGCAAAATGTAAATGTACACCTGTAGAATTTCCTGTACTACCCATACCACCAATTTGTTGTCCCTGACTAACATTTTGTCCCTGACTAACACAAACTGATGCCATATGTGCATAATGTGTATAATATCCATCACCATGAGATATAACTACACCATTCCCATAGCCGACCCAATTCTTTTCATCGCCACTTAAAACTTTTACAACTGTCCCAGATTTTGAAGCAACAATGGGTGTATTATATGCACCTGTAATATCTAAAGCATCATGTCCACCGCCGTATCCTCTAGACATACTCCTGCTGTATGGAACCGGCCACAAATAACTATTTTCTGCTGCTTCCACCTCTTCTACCATCGGCATATACTCATGCATCACAGGAATACCTTCAAACATTCCAGAAAGCATTCCCACGCACAAAAGCATTGCCACTATCTGTTTCATAAACCTTCGTTTCCGCTTCTTTGGTCTCATAAACCCTTTTCCTCCTTTTGTTTTTACCACATTTCTCCTGTTTCCAAAATAGAGCCATCTCTCTATTTTCATATACACATTATAGTACTAATTTCCAGTATTTTCAATCATTTTTATCCTAGATAGTCGTACTACTTTTAGTGATTTATGTTTATTTCATATAATTGTGAACAGATTAATATAAGAGGATGTGAACATCATGGCATTTGGCGATATATTATTAGAATTATTAGAAGAACGAGATATTTCTCAAAAAGATTTTGCAAATATGCTAAATATTGCAAAAACAACCTTAAATGGTTATATAAAGAACAAACACGAACCGGATTTTGAAACTGTAAAAGCAATGGCATCTGCTTTGCATGTATCTACCGACCTTTTACTAGGCTATGAGAGTGCATTGTCTTTAACTTCCAAGGAACTACAGCTTATAGAACGAATTCGTCGTATGGATATCGAGCAGCAGAATATTTTTTTTGACCTTGCAATGATTACAGACAAACGAATGAACCAGAAATTTTCCATAAAAATTCCATAGTTCCCCGATATAAAAAGAATCAGTTACCGCAAACAAAAATTTGCCATAACTGATTCTTTTTATATTTTCATAACTATTTTTTTCTTCGCTTATAAAAAAATAAAACTACCTTTTCCAAATAACGCTTTAATACAATCTGTATCTCTTCTTTAGGATTTATAGGTTCTACTAAAAATGTCCGAATCCCTGCAATATTTGCACCCATCACATCTGTAAAAATCTGATCCCCAATAAATATTGTATTGCTGCAATCCGTCCCCATGATTTCCATTGCACGACGGTAATTTCCCGGCTTTGGTTTTGCTGCTTTAAAGATATAATCTACACCTATTTTCTCATTAAACATCTTGACCCTTGGCTCTTTATTATTAGATAAAAGTACACAGGAAAATCCTATTTCTTTTAATTTGACAAAAAAAGAAATCGCTCGTTCGTCTGCCGGCGCACCATGAGGAACCAATGTATTATCAATATCAAAAATCAAACCTCGATAGCCTTCCTCATATAATTTTTCAAAATCAATCTGATATGTAGATGAAACATGTTCATCCGGATATAAATAGTGTTTCATATGCATTCCTCTCATTTATAAAAAGACTGCCGCTTAAATTAGGCGACAGTCCTGTTTATTTTCCTTCATTTCCGACAAAAAACTGATATTGATGAATTACCTGATCTTTTTTCATTGCGCTGATTGCCCGAATTATATCTATACTTACATATCCATTGTCAATCTCTTCTAAATTGTCTACAGTGTCTATATTTTTTGACTTTTTTACCTGTTGCTCTATCACTTCCTGCTCATTCATGGCATTCGTACTGCACTCATAAAATTCTTCACATGGGCGAACTCCTGAAATATTCATGTTTCTTCATCCTCATTTTGATTTATACAGCTATTTGTCTAAAAGCTTCTTTAATTCATTCATAAAGGTATTGACATCTTTGAATTCCCGATATACAGAAGCAAAACGAACATAGGCAACCGCTTCTAAATCCTTCAATTTATCCATCACGATTTCTCCAATCTTTGCGCTGGAGATTTCTTTTTCTTCCCGATTAAAAATTTCGGTTTCTATTTCATCCACAAGCTGATTAATCTGGTTTGCAGATACCGGTCTTTTGTGGCATGCCCGCAATATTCCTGCTTCTATCTTTGAGCGGTCATACTGCTCCCTATTATTGTCTTTTTTAATGACGATTAAGGGAATGGTTTCTACTTTTTCATAGGTTGTAAATCGCTTTCCGCAATCATCACAAAGTCTCCGGCGACGAATAAAATTATTGTCATCTGCCGGTCTGGAATCAATTACTCTCGTACTATCACTGCTGCAAAACGGACACTTCATTTTTTATCCCCCTGTAACATACAACACCTAAAACTACTCACTATTTAGCACAAGTATAGCTGTCTTAAAATTTCTTGTCAATTCATTTTGTTACATTTTGCCTATTTACAGCTTATTCTTTACATTATTTTCCTGTATTTCTACCAAAATAATATCTGAACCAATCCGTACAATACATTTCCATGGAATGCAATACTCAAACTCGTGTCCAAACATTCCAAAGATTTTGCATGGTCCCGGTATAATTAATGCACAAATACAACCTGTATTCTCATCCAAATCAATATCTATGACATTCCCTAAGCATTTTCCATCACAGATATTAATAACTTCTTTTTTCTGCAGATCACATAAACGCATTCTAAAGCTCCAATGGCTTTTTTTTATTTTATGTAAACAGCGCTTTTTCTATGCTTGATTAG
The DNA here is from genome assembly GCA_017625255.1 of Lachnospiraceae bacterium. GTDB lineage: Bacteria > Bacillota > Clostridia > Lachnospirales > Lachnospiraceae > Roseburia_B. The sequence goes on along the minus strand of JAGALK010000047.1, from coordinate 887 downwards.
ACATTGAAACGGAACAACATCACATCGCCGTCTTTTACCACATATTCTTTTCCTTCAAGACCAACGATACCCTTTTCTTTTGCCGCAGATAAGCTTCCGCAGTCTAATAAATCCTGATAGTTTACTACTTCTGCGCGGATAAATCCTCGTTCGAAATCACTGTGAATCTTTCCTGCTGCCTGCGGAGCTTTTGTTCCCTTAATAATAGTCCATGCACGGGTTTCGTCCTCTCCTGCTGTCAGATAGCTGATAAGTCCAAGGAGACTATAGCTTGCCTTGATCAGCTTCTCAAGACCGGATTCTTTTAACCCTAAATCTTCCAAGAACATGGCTTTTTCTTCATCGTCAAGCTCTGCTATTTCCTGTTCAATCTGTGCACAGATTACGAATACTTCACTATTTTCTTCTGCAGCTCTTTCGCGGACTTCTTTTACAAAGCTATTAGAAGCACCATCATCTGCCAAATCATCTTCAGCCACATTTGCTGCATAAATTACAGGCTTTGCAGTCAAAAGATTGTAGGATTTAAACCATGCGATTTCGTCCTCATCCTCAGATAATTCAAAGGTTTTTGCCATGTTTCCATCTTCTAAGTATTTTTTGATATTTTCTAATAATACCATCTCTTTTGCCAAAGTCTTGTCCATTCTGGCACCTTTAGCAGTTTTTGCAATTCTTCTTTCTAGGATTTCGATATCAGAGAAAATCAACTCTAAATTGATAGTTTCAATATCTCGAACCGGACTGACACTTCCATCTACATGAACTACATTGCTGTCTTCAAAGCAGCGAACCACATGTACAATAGCATCTACTTCACGAATGTTTGCAAGAAACTGATTTCCTAAACCTTCACCCTTGCTTGCACCTTTTACAAGTCCTGCAAT